>CAYIYY010000151.1:0-3128 GCA_964367605.1 uncultured Candidatus Izemoplasmatales bacterium
AAGGCAGTCGCAACCACAACCGGTCCAAAAAAATCTCCCGTTCCTACTTCATCCGAACCGATGGAAGAGGTGTAATAAATAGAACTCTTATTGGAAGTTTCTTTGGCTATGTTTATAGATTCTTGAACCGTTTCTTCGATTGTTTCAAACCCAATGATTTCAGACCACATTAAGTAGTCCTCATAAGCATTTTTCCCTTGTAACATGGCTTTAAAAGAATTATAAAGTGTCAACGTGACATCATCAGTTTTGAAAATCATCAATATCCGCGAATCAAGGGGAATTTCCGGTTGTACACCATAGTGTTCGGTGAAGAGATCAATATCACCTTTTTTAAATGAAAATACATAGTTCATTATCTCACATCCTAGGTTACATTTTACCATACTCTGTGATAGAATAGAAGATAAAGACGGGTGAAAAAATATGATGTTTAATCAAACCGTGCTTGAATTTCCAAAGATTTTAGCACAAATAAAGAGTTATGCCGAGACAGATTTAGGAAAAATCAATGTCATGGGAATTGAAGCTACAAACAATTCTGAACTGATTCAAGTGTGGCTGAATGAAGTATTTGAAGCCAAAACCATGATAGAACGTTTTGATACATCGCCCATGGGTGGTGTTTTAAACGTTGCTGAACCGATTAAACGTGCTAGCCTTGGTTCGACACTATCGATTGAAGATTTGCTTAATATCGTTTCTTTAGTTGAAGCTGTTGCGAATAATCAAAGATATATCAGAAAAATTCGTCAACTAGAAATCCCTTGTATGACATTGAACCATTATTATGATGAACTGGTGACACTATCAGTCATTAAAACTGAAATTGATAAATGCATTGATGTTAAGGGGCAAGTCTATGATGATGCCTCAGAAGAGTTATCTACCATCAGAAAAAAACTCGTTGTCAACCAAAAACGAGTGACAGAAAAGATGGATAGTTTATTAAAAAGTGAGAGTCAAAAACTAACTGACAGTATCATCACAATTAGAAATAACCGCTTAGTGTTACCTGTAAAGGCGGAATTTAAAAATAGTTTCAAAGGTATTATTCATGATCAATCAAGTTCAAGAGAAACGGTCTTTATTGAACCGATGGGTTGTGTAGAGATTAATAACTTAATTCAAACGCTCTATCTTCAAGAGAGCGACGCTATTGAAAAAATATTAGCTAGACTATCAGGGATTGTTGGCGATCACGCAGATGAGCTCATGAGTAACTTTAACATCTTGACGACGCTTGATGTTATTTTCGCTAAAGCAAAATATTCGATCGCAACGGATTGCACAAAACCTGAAATAACGGAAAACACGATTCATCTCATTAAAGGACGTCATCCTTTAATTTCAAAAGAACTCGTAGTCTCCAATACCATTCATTTTGGAAGATATCGTTCAATCATCATTACGGGGCCAAATACTGGTGGAAAAACCGTCGCTTTAAAACTACTGGGATTGTTATCAGTCATGGTTCAATCAGGGCTTTTGATTCCCGTTAACGAAGGTTCAAAAACAATGGTATTTTCTAATATATTCGCAGACATTGGTGATGAACAATCGATTGAACAATCCTTATCGACTTTTTCGAGTCATATTACAAAAATTATCAAAATATTAGAGCTGGTAGATTCTAAGTCACTCGTATTATTAGACGAATTAGGTTCAGGCACCGACCCCAAAGAAGGAGCTTCTTTAGCGATATCAATTATGGATTATTTAAGAGAAAGTAAAGCCTATACGATGGTGACAACGCATTACCCTGAAATGAAATTATATGCGTTTAATCTTGATGATACCGTCAATGCTTCCGTTGAGTTTGATATCGATACTTTAAGACCGACGTATCGTCTCCAAATAGGAACACCGGGTACTTCTAATGCTTTAGAAATAGCAAAAAGATTAGGATTAAGAGACGATATCATCGATCACGCAAAAAAGGTTTCATTATCTTTTGATAATCAGACCTCGGTATTAATGAAAAAACTAGAAATTCAAAGTATCGAGTTAAATCAAGAAATCGATGATTATAAGTCGAAGAAAAATGCTTTAGAATTAAGAAATCATGAAATCCAAAAAATGTTGGATCAAACCAAACAAGACCAAAATAAAGCTTATGTAGAATTAGAAAAATATAAAGCCGAAATCATTGAAAAAACAAAAGAAGAAGCGATGGCTTTAATTAAAGAATTAGATGTCATGCGAAAACAAGAAAACTTCAAAGAACATGAACTTGCAAAGTTAAAACATGACATCAAAAATTTAGGAACTGATCCCATTTTGATGAAAAAAATTAATCAGAAAAAGATTAGTGTTGGTGACATTGTAACAGTGATTCCTTACCAAAAACAAGGCATTGTCATGAAACTGGTTGGGGCAAACAAGTATGAAATTCAAATGGGAATTTTAACCTCGGTATTTACGGAAGATCAGTTGGAATACTCCGACAGAAAATCAAGTGATCAAAAAGTCAAAGTTTCGGTTACAAGGTCCTCAAGTGCAAAAGTTGAACTTGACTTACGGGGTATGCGTTATGAAGAAGCCATGATGGCTTTGGAAAAACATATCGATGATTGTCTGATTAATAATTTAGAGTTTACATATATCATTCATGGTTATGGAACTGGCGCATTAAGAAAAGGTGTTCAAGAACTGATTCGAAAGAATAAACAAATTAAATCTTCTCGCGTTGGTGGAGAAGGTGAGGGCGGTTCTGGTGTGACGGTGCTATACTTTAAATAAAGGAGTTCATATCGATGATAGAGTATAATCAAGAAACGCATAATGATTGTCAAAAACTGATTGAAAATCAGTATGTTTTACTTGAATTTTATGCCAGTTGGTGCGGAACTTGTCGAAGTGTTACGCGAATGTTAAAACATGTCGATACGATGAATGTATTAGATATCATTCGAATTGACATTGATCAAAACAAAGAATTGATGAAAAAATATGATATTTTAGGTGTTCCCGTCATAATGCTTTTGCATCAAGGTAAAGAAGTCATAAGATTAGGCGGTTCCGTCAACTTTGAAGAATTTAAAGAATGGATTCACCAAGTCAAAGATTTTAAAGAATTGTCGTAAGACGATTCTTTTTTTACATGGAAAAAATCTTTATTCTGCCCC
>CAYIYY010000152.1:0-3107 GCA_964367605.1 uncultured Candidatus Izemoplasmatales bacterium
GTTCAGTCATCATCAAGCGATTACAATTAGACCAAAAAGCTGAAGAAATTGTCAGAGCTCATTTTGAGAAAAACGCCAACTCTGATTTCATCAAAGAGATGAATGGAATTCAAAATAACCGTGAATCTCAAGTGATTTTATTGTCTCACATGTACGAGATATTAAGACAGGATAGAAACTACAAACGTGGATTAAAGCACTCGCGTGCCATCGATTTACTACAACTAGAATTTTATCCGTACTTTGATTCGCAAATTCTCGACAGATTCATCAAATATGGTGAAGATTTTGAATCTCTATATTATAAAATAACCAAAGAATAGGAGCTTTATTTATGTATAAATATTTTACTTCGGAGTCAGTTACTGAAGGACATCCAGATAAAATCGCTGATCAAATTAGTGATGCCATTTTAGATGCAATCTTAACTGATGATCCCAATGCACGCGTTGCGTGCGAAACTTTAGTCGCCACTGGATTAGTCTTGGTAGCGGGCGAAATTACAACAACAACTTATGTAGATATTCAAAAGATAGTGCGTCAAAAAGTAACTGAAATTGGATATGATCGTGGAAAATATGGCTTTGACGCTGAAAATTTAGCAGTCTTGGTCTCGATTAATAGCCAATCACCTGATATAGCTATCGGCGTTGATGATTCTTCATCACATGAACAAGGTGCAGGCGATCAAGGCATGATGTTCGGATACGCGACGAATGAAACTGAAGAGTATATGCCTGTGGCTATCATGTTCGCTCATAAACTCGCAAGACGTTTATCGCTTGTGCGTAAAAATGGAACATTATCTTATCTCCGTCCTGACGGAAAAACACAAGTGACTTGTCAATTTGATGATGCTGGAAAATTCATTCGTATTGATAAAGTTTTAGTATCTTGTCAACACAGTCCGCAGGTGACACATGCTGAAATTTATAAAGATATCAAAAAACATGTCATAGAAGCCGTTATACCTAAGAATTTAATCGATGAGAATACTGAAATTTTAGTCAATCCAACGGGACGATTTGTGATTGGTGGACCTTCTGGCGATACAGGATTAACAGGAAGAAAAATCATCGTTGACACGTATGGCGGAAAAGCGCATCATGGTGGCGGAGCCTTCTCAGGAAAGGATCCATCTAAGGTCGATAGAAGTGCAGCTTATGCAGCGAGATTCGTTGCTAAAAATCTTGTAGCAGCGGGGTTGGCTGATGAGTTAGAAATTCAAATTTCTTATGCTATTGGCGTTGCTAAACCGACGTCAATTGGCATTAACACTTTTGGTACAGGAAAATTGTCCGATGATGAAATAAGTCAAATTGTTCAAAAGCATTTCGATTTACGTCCAAAAGCCATTATCAATATGTTACAATTAAAAGCACCTATCTATCAACAAACAGCTGCTTATGGTCATTTTGGAAGAACTGATTTAGATCTTCCGTGGGAAAGATTAACGAAAGTTGAAGAGTTAAAAAAATATCTGCTAAAGAAATAGGTGAATGTCATGAATGGTAACGCTATTTTTGCGATACGTTGGGATATAATCATTGAGGTCTCAATTTTAGTTCTTGTTTTATTAGGAGCTTTTGCTGTTGCGACGATATTAATCACAAGACGTTTAAGAAATACGTATAAAGATTTATATCGGCAACAATCAAAATTTGATATTGAACTTCGTAAATCAACAAATTTAATTTCTAAAGTTGTTCAAAGTGAGATTCTTGATAAGTATGAAAATGTCGTTATTAAAGAGTTGCCTTTTTCGGAAAAGAAGGAATTGCTTGATTCGGTGATGGAAGCTTTTCAAAGCGTCGATAAAAATGACGAAGACAATAAATACGTGATTGAAACCTATGATAATTTACACGAAATGCGCCGAATCCTCGATAGTAAAATTTTAAGCTTTAATCAATTAATATCAATTTTCCCTTTTAATTTTTATGCAAAAATATTAAAAATGCATAAAAAACCTTATTACACACACAACGAATAAATTTAAATAAGCAGGACATTTAAGTCCTGCTTATTTTTTTGTAAAACGCTGTTACTTGGCGATTATCTAGGGTTTATAATAGATCCCTTGGTGGGTTGATTTAGTCCGTAACGTCTTATCAATTTCATTGGTTACTACAAATTTCTTGAGTGTCCATTGTGGCTCAATCAATAACTCTTTAGGAGCGTCTCCTGTCAGCCGTTCTAAGATAAAATGAGGACTCATGATTTCGATTTGAGAAGTGACAATATCAACATACTCTTCTAGTGTTAATATCGGAAATGGATTGGTTTGATAATCGGTTTCTAATGGTGTGTTTTTTAAGATATTCAACATATGTATTTTAATGCCATGGATGCCGAATTGGTTGAGGTAACGAATGGTATCGAGCATCATATCTTTTGTTTCGTCTTTGAGACCGTTGATGATATGGACAACGACACGAATATTTTTGGATAATAACTGTTTTACCGTTTTTTCAAATACCTCAAGTGAATATCCTCGGTTCATCCACTTGGCCGTTGACTCATGGATGGTTTGTAATCCTAGTTCGATGGTTAAAAATGTTCTTTTATTCAATTCTGCTAAATATTCAAGCGTAGCACTTGAAATACAGTCTGGACGCGTCGCTATCGATAATCCGACAATGTTTTGATCAAGAGTCAACGCCTTTTCATAAAGATATCTTAATTTTTCAATGGGTGCGTAAGTATTGGTATTGGCTTGGAAAAACGCAATCATTTTCCCGTTAGGCCATTTATGTTCCATCATAGCCTTAATGACTTTAAACTGATTTTCTAATGAATCGGTCTTATCACCAGCGAAATCACCAGATCCTTTTTCAGAACAAAAGATACAACCATCTGATGAAATCACGCCATCTCGGTTAGGACAAGTGAAGTCGCCATTGAGGGCAACCTTAAATACTTTTGAATTGAATTTTTCTAAATAAAAATCGTTTAATGTATGATAAGGTTTATAATAAGTAAACTCCGACATCTTCATCACCTAATCCCCATTATATCATGTTAAAATCTTTTTGGTTTTCTATTTTGTTGTTTTATGATATCATTAAAAAAGGTCAGGTGATTATATGTATAATATTTTAAAAGAC
>CAYIYY010000153.1:0-3078 GCA_964367605.1 uncultured Candidatus Izemoplasmatales bacterium
TGGATAGGGTCTAGAGGTTGGAACACGCCTAAACGGACATACTTGTTTTAATGTTATCGTTTAAATGAGTAATTTGTTAAAAAATTACTTTTGTTCTGAGAACTTCACCGCTTGAGACATGAATGACGCCATTTGTCGTTTTGATACTCAGACCACCCTCATGATTGATTTGTAGAACTTGACCTTCTTGAATCAAGCCATTATAAGTAAAGGTAACAATTCGGTTGGTCAAACTTGCATATTGGTTACAATACTCAATAGGTGATAATCGGTCTTCTAAAAAACGGGTTAATACCTTTTTAAAAGAGTCTAATACCTCATCGATGATAGTTTCAATTTCAAAGGTCTTTTGGGTCTCAAGAAATAAAGAAGTAGCGATTGCTTCAAGGTGAGAAGGGAATAACTTAGTATTCACATTAATGCCTATCCCGATAATTAATGCTTGAAGCGATTGATTAAAGACGCTTTCAGTTAAGATACCACAAATCTTTAAATCATGACAAACAATATCATTGGGCCATTTAATTTTTAGATTGGGAATATACTTGATTAACGCTTGATGAACAGCGACCGCAGTTAAAAGCGGATACTGTTCTAAAGTTGTTATATCAATATTATTTTTAAGTAATATACTGAATAATGCTTGTGTCGAATCATCTTCCCAAATCCGCCCTAAACGGCCTTTTCCTGAAGTTTGATGTTGAGCGATGATCACGGTATTATCTGGTAATTCGTTATAATGTTGTTTTAAATAGGTGTTGGTAGAATCAATCGATTCGAATTGAATTTTAATCATAAGATTATGAGAAGAACATCAATAGTAATCCAGCCGCAATCGCAGAACCAATGACACCTGCGACATTCGGTCCCATCGCATGCATCAGTAGGAAATTCGATGGATCTTCTTTTTGACCTTCTAGTTGAACGACTCTCGCTGCCATCGGAACCGCACTCACCCCAGCGGCCCCAATCATGGGATTGATTTTGCCATGGGTTAGTTTGCTCATGAGTTTACCCCCTAAGACACCCGAAGCAGTCGCAATAGAGAAAGCAAATAAACCTAAAGCAATGATGGATAAAGTTTCTAGTTTCAAGAAGTTTTCCGCAGAAGCAGTCGCACCCACAGAAAGGCCTAAAAGAATGGTCACGATATAAAGTAACGAATTACCAGCTGTTTCAACTAAGTTAGGAACAACGCCTGATTCTTTAATGAGATTACCAAGCATCAGCATTCCAATTAAAGGGGCACTGGAAGGAATTAACAGAATGCAAATTAAAGCCGTGACAATTGGAAACAATATCTTTTCTTTCTTTGAAACAACTCGGAGTTGTTCCATCTTGATTGAACGTTCTTTTTTCGTTGTTAAAGCTCTAATAATGGGCGGTTGAATAAAAGGAACTAAAGCCATATAAGAATAAGCCGCTAAAGAAATCGGTCCTAAAAGTTCTGGTGCGAGTTGACTGGTGAGTAAAATCGCGGTTGGTCCATCGGCGCCACCAATAATGCCGATAGAAGCTGCTTCTGGTCCGGTAAAACCTAAGAGAATCGCACCTAAAAAAGTGATGAAAATACCAATTTGAGCGGCGGCTCCAAGCAACATCGATTTTGGGTAAGCAATTAAGGGACCAAAATCAGTTGTAGCACCAATCCCTAAGAAGATGAGACAAGGATAAATACCCCATTTAACGCCATAATAGAGGTAACCTAATAATCCGCTATATTCTATGACTTCGCCAGTTGGTGTGTTCGTTATCGTTTTTACAAACATGCCACTACCAGGCAAGTTAACGAGGAGCATTCCAAAAGCAATCGGTAGGAGTAAATACGGTTCAAATTTTCGAAATATCGCCAAATAAAGCATGAATAACGACAAGATAATCATTAAAAGATACTTCCATCCTCCTGTTTCAAAGAAATAGGCGATGCCGGTACTTTCAAAGAATTCTAAGATAAATTCGCCCATAGGATTAACCTAAGATCAAAAGATGCTGATTTAAATCAACTTTTTGACCAGGAGTTACAAGAATTTCAGAGACAACGCCATCATGAGGAGCTAAAATCTCGTTTTCTAGTTTCATAGCTTCTAAGACAAATAGTTTGGTCCCTTTTGTCACTTTTGAACCGACTTGAACATGAGACTTCAAAATGGTCCCCTGCATCGGAGCGACAACGGCGTGACCATTTGACTTGATCTCTTTTTTTGGTTGTTCAGAGGGCGTTGGAGCGATACTACCCTTTACTTCTTCAATGGCTTCTAATTCGACTTCATAAACTTTTCCGTTGACTTTTACTTTATATAGTTTCATTGTGTAACCTCCTTGATTGATACGAGACGAATGTCTTTTTTTATGGTTTCTTGGTAATCGATGGAAGCAATGAGAGCGGCGACCATCATATCGGGATCCGTTATATCTTCTAATCTTATAGATTGTTTTGTTTGAATGAATGGTTCATTCGTAATAACTTTCGACTTTTTTAGCAAAGTGACTGGAAGCGTTAAAAGATATAAAATAACAAAGACGATGATGATACTAAAAAGTGACATAATCAATCCATTCGTGAAATCTTGTAAGATGGACATCATAAGGTATCATCTCCAATCAGTAAATTAAATTCAATGGTTTCAGTTTTAGGAACGGGTTTATATTTGTTTTCTAAGTATTTTACCGCAACTGCTTCAAATAAAGCAATGGATAAAATATCTTCATCTGATCTAGCAAGGTCTTTGTATTTTTGTTTTAAACCTTCCAATTCAGGTGATAAATCGTCGGCGGGTCGGTGAGTGATAACTGGTTCTTCACCGATGATGTTTTTCCTAAATGATTCATCGATGTCTGCGGGTGATTTCCCATAAAGACCTTTTAAATACTCTTTTACTTCCTTAGGAACAAGTTTGTATCTTTGACCTGATAATACATTCATAACCGCTTGTGTCCCCACCATTTGCGATAACGGGGTGACAAGCGGTGGATAGCCTAGTTCCGCCCTAATCTTTGGAACTTCTTTTAAGACATCTAAGTATCGATCCATGGCTTTTTGTTCTTTGAGTTGACTCATTAAATTGGAAAGCATTCCTC
>CAYIYY010000154.1:0-3066 GCA_964367605.1 uncultured Candidatus Izemoplasmatales bacterium
ATTTTATGTTATGATAAATTTGTTATAAGGGGGGGATATTCATGCTTTATCCAATCAATAACACCAGACGAATTGCGATTAGTTTAAATGGTCTATGGAATTTTGAATGTGTCAAAATTGATTACATTCCAAAAAGTCCACTGAAGAATCCTTTACTTATCGGGGTACCAGCGAGTTATAACGAATTGTTTACCGATGCGTCGATTCGGGATTATGTTGGGGTTGTTTGTTACGAAAGAATCATTTCTATTCCACAGTTAGCGAATGCATCAGAATTTAGAATTCGGATTGGCGCAGCTGGTCATATCGCAAAAATCTATTTAGATGGTGTGTTTGTGTCTGAACACAATGGTCATTTTCTACCGATTGATTTTGCCATTCCAGAACGTTTTATTAAGAAAGGAAAAGCGAGACTATCGGTTGTATTAGATAACAGGCTCAGTTTCTCGACGCTTCCCATCGGAGAAACGTTTGAAAAAAATTCGAAGTTAGTTCAGTCGATTAATCATGACTTTGCGAATGAAACAGGGATTCACCGCGATGTCTATTTATATAGTCTACCTTCCATGCCGATTCGTGATGTTTTCATTAAAACGAAGGGGCATGAAGAAGAAGCCATCATTTATTATGAAATTGTGACGGATGCAATTACGATTTTGTCTGAAGTGATTTCCCCGAGTGGCGAAATCATGGCGAAAGGCACAGGAAAATCAGGACAATTATTTATCCTTAATCCAGTATTATGGGATATTGGTCAAGGCAATTTATATACTTTTAGAATTCAAACGGAAAATGATCTTTATGAAGAATCGTTTGGCATCCGCGATATTGAAATCAAAGGGACAGATTTCCTATTAAACGGGAAACCCGTTTACTTCAAAGGCTTTGGTATGCATGAGGATCATATCACCTTAGGCAAAGCATCCAATGCCGCTTTGAATATCCGTGATTTTAATCTTTTAAAATGGATGAATGCCAATTCATTTAGAACGAGTCATTATCCTTACGCGGAACAAATGTATGATTTAGCCGATCGATTTGGATTCTTAGTCATTGACGAGATTCCAGCCGTCGGATTGAACTTTTGGAGTAGCAGAGAAGTGTTTAAAGAAGGTACGGTTGATAACCGTACACTAGAAACTCATAAAGCTCAATTAACAGAACTCATTGAGCGAGACAAGAATCATCCATCTGTCGTGATGATTTCCGTTGCGAATGAAGCAAATACGTATGAATTAGGGGCACTTCCTTATTTTGAACAAGTCTTCTCTCATATTCGTTCTATCACGGATTTACCGATTACCATCGTTGAAAATGTGGGAGCGAAAGATAATAAAGTCGCTCAACTCGCCGATGTCATTGGGTTAAATCGTTATGCCGGATGGTATACCGATTTCTCAGATACATCGGTCATTCATGAGCAATTAACTGATCAACTCAATCAATACTATCAGAAATTCAAAAAACCGATGATTTTATCTGAATTTGGAGCTGATACGATTGCGGGATTACACAAATTACCCGCTGTTGCTTTTTCTGAAGAATTCCAAGTTGAATTCTTAAAAGAGTACCAAGCTGTTTTGAAAACCTTGCCTTATGTGATAGGGGAACATGTATGGAACTTCGCTGATTTCCTAACCAAACAAGGATTAACAAGATTTGATGGCAATAAAAAAGGTGTTTTCACTCGAGATAGACAACCGAAAATGGCAGCACATTGGTTAAAAGAACAATGGAAATAAACGATTCAATGTAGTATAATCTTCATGAGATAAATTTGGCAATCATTCGCCTTTAAATTGAAAGGAATACCATGACAAATATTCAGTTACAAGCTATCAACGCCATTCGAATGCTTTCAATCGAAGCCATCGAAAAAGCTAACAGCGGTCATCCAGGACTTCCCTTAGGAACTGCTGTTTTAGCCTATAAATTATGGGCAGATCATCTCGTCCATAATCCGAAAAATCCTAACTTCATGAACCGAGACCGTTTTGTCTTATCGGCAGGTCACGGATCGATGCTCGTTTATTCATTACTCCATTTATTTGGCTATGGACTTCCTTTAACAGAAATCAAAAATTTCCGTCAATACGGATCGAAAACCCCAGGACATCCGGAATTCGGTCATACCGTTGGCATCGAAACGACCACAGGTCCTTTAGGACAAGGCTATGCGAATGCGGTAGGTATGGCGATTGCGGAAACCGTGCTCGCTGCAAACTTCAATAAAGAAGGTTATCCCATTGTTGACCATTATACTTACGCTATCGCAGGCGATGGTTGTATGATGGAAGGTATCTCCAATGAAGCAGCTTCTTTAGCAGGTACGTTACAATTATCAAAATTAATCGTGTTTTATGATGATAACGAAATTTCAATTGAAGGCGATACCGATATTGCTTTTAGAGAAGATGTTGGATTAAGACATAAAGCCCTAGGGTGGAATGTGATTTACGTGAAAGACGGAAATGACATCCGTGAAATCGGTAAAGCCATTCAAAAAGCGAAATTAGAAACGCAAAAACCGACTTTGATCGTTTGTAAGACAACGATTGGATACGGCTCCCCATTACAAGGTGAAGAAGCTTGTCATGGTGCTCCTTTAGGTAGAAGTAACATTGAAGCCACAAAAGCTTATTTTGGGTGGGAACATGCACCTTTTGAAGTACCAAAGACGGTTTATAATCATTATAAAAAGTTAGCGAAAAAAGGCGAAGAAGCAGAACAAAAATGGAATGAATTATTTGCTTCTTACCAAAAAGCTTATCCAGAATTAGCAGTTGAATACACCAAGTGGATGAAAAACGAACTTCCGAATTTGAGAGATTATAAAGATTTATTTAAGTTCGATAAACCAGACGCAACGAGAAATACGGGTGGAACGGTTTTAAACAAACTCGCAGACATCATTCCTAATCTCATCGGTGGTTCAGCGGACTTAGCGCCTTCTAATAAATCGAATATGAAAAAACGGAGCGATTATAGCGCTATCAACCGTTTAGGAACCAATATGCATTTTGGCGTAAGAGAACATGCGATGGCGGCCATTACCAATGGCATGTA
>CAYIYY010000155.1:0-3060 GCA_964367605.1 uncultured Candidatus Izemoplasmatales bacterium
GTTCCAACATCTCCCGCAGAATTGACTGCGTCTGAAATAAGGGCTGTTGATCTGCCAATAATCCCTGCGATAATCTTCATGACAAGCAAAATAAAGTTTAATAACATGGTCAAAGCAGTTGTTTTCTTAATGATTAAAGCTTCGTTTTGTAGTTGATTTGGCATAATTCCTCCTAAGAAATTAAAAATGCGAGGCATTGCTGTCCCGCATTTAGCTGTCTTTCGACCCAGGTATAAACCCTGTCAGATACATTAATTATAAGTAATTATGTTAATAATGTCAAGTCTTAGTCTAAGGTATCAACGGCTGAAAATACTTGTGAGAAATAAAGTTCTCTGATCGCCGCGATTTGAGCCTTCATATCGGTATCAGATATCGTGCAATAGGCAGCGTTTTGGTTCACAAAATCACCAGTTTGTAAATCATCCGCAATGATGATATTTAAGAAACCAACAACATACATAGAATCATGTAATTTTGTGAAATAAGCTTCAATGGCTGTTGAAACGGTTGTTGGGATATCGGGTATGGTAATATTATATTTTTCTTCCACTGTGGAATCGGTTCCATAAACCACTTCATAGAAACGTTTTTCTGAATATAATTTCAATTGCTCAATGCTTGGTTTATCGGATGTATTGTCTGCGCCAATGCTATAATTCGGAACATTGTTTGAATTATAGGTCATCGTATATTTCGCTGATGGTTTTTCAAAATTTGTGCCTTTGGTATTTAGTAACAAATATAAACCGCTTGACGTTTCAACTAACTCGCTATAATAATGCGATGATTTTGATTTATTCGCTTCTAAGGAATACTCTTGATAAGCTGAAGCGAACCCATCTACTAATGCTTCTTCATAGACATCAACGGTTGTTAAATAAGTTAATTCTTTTAAATTTTCAGTCACTAGATAGAAACCAAATTGTTTGAATTGTCCCCAAGTAGCGTCATCTCTTCTAGCTTTGTTATAAGCAGAAATCAGTTTAGCGTATGTATTTCCATCGATGGCTAAATAATCTCTGATGGCCGTTTCAAATTGACTAACCAAAGCATCATAAGCGACTTGATCTGTTATACTCGCGATGAATTCTTCATAATCATCTGGCGTACCAGATTCATCTCTATCCACGTAAATCATTAAGTATTCAACTTTGATACTAAAATAATTGTCATAATAATCGGTAATTAAATCATATAAATAGTCTGATAATAACGCCCAGTTATCTTTCATGATTTCACTGTAGATAACATAAGGTTGTAATGTTGATTTGACATAATATTTACCAATCATGTCAGCTTCTGATTTAGCACCATAAGCTAAGTAAATATATTCATCAAACGTATAGTAGTAAACATAATAACTGCTTTCAAAACTAGTTTTAAGTTCGGCGAGGGTTTTGGCGTGATCGGTTAACTTCGTTGAATCGCTCTTTGATAAATCAAATTCGCAAGTCTCTTGTCCGAAACAATAAACTTGTTCATAATAACGGTCCATGACATATGCTAATTGTGAAGCATATAACACATATAAAGAACCATTCTTATTTAATGCGAAGGTTAATAAATCATCGGCCGTAATCGTTCCACCATCAAACGTCGCAACCATTAAATCATCCCCTTCTGGGTTAGATTCAAATTCAGTGTCAACGCTTTGATAATCGATGCCTAAATAGTAATCATAAATTACAAAATTCTTTTCTTTGCGTAAATCGGCGATACGGCTAGAAACAAAGCCAGAATCACTAAGATTAGATTGAATCATTCTTTCTTTAATGTCATCATACACTTCTTGACCGATAATAGACACTAAATCCATGGAAGCAGCGTCAAAAGAAGTTAAAGGTTCTTTGTTATTACCATCTAGTTTTAAAATCATGTAATAAGCATTATCGTTTTCCCCGGCATAAGAAACTGGCTTATAGGTATAAAAAAGCGATGTGTCGGTATTCGCAACGGCTTCTTCATAACTAGCCATGGTTGAGAAAACGTATTTTGCCATATCAGTTTGAACTGCGTTTAATTCATTATAGTTTAAGGAAAGTTCTTCCATTGATAATAAAGAAGAAACGGCAGTATTTGTCGGTATTTCAGGTTTGAAATCACCATAAACATAATTATAAATTTCTAGGAAAGCAACGACTAAATCATCACTTGATAAGACTTCAGTATTTGTATCGTTAAAGCCATCACTTGAGACTTCATAAATTGATTTGGTGCCTGTATAACGTCTTAAAGTACCTTCATAAGACACAAGATTCAAATCCTTTAATGCGTTTTTAGCATCGGTTTCACCGTAAAAACGGATTTTAATCGCTGATAAATCAGTAAAATATGACTTCGTATAGAATTCAGCAATCGTCGACTCACCGACATACCATGTTTCATCTTTATTGAGATCATTGGTCATTGAATCAATGGCATAATTTTCTTTAGCAACAACCATTCTAATATAAACAGATTCATCGTCACTATAGCCAAGAAGTAACATATTTTGTTGGTAATTGGTTTCGAATTCCTCTAATTCTTCTGGTGTAAACTCAGAAATCTTATCGTCATCAATGGTACCATATTTTAGTAATTTAATTTTTTCATCAATTTCAGTTTGCGTTACAGCATTCAAATAAGTCGCTAACAACTCTGTATCAACCATAAATAATAGTTGGTTAATACCATCATTTGCTTTAAATTCTTCGTATAAATCGCCGTATTTCACTGCGAAAGTATCGCCCTGATAAAAGATTTTATCCGGTTGTGTCAATTGCGGGAGCACTGCACCGTTCGTCCCAGTTACTAAAGTAGTCTTTTCTTTACAGCCTAAAACACTGATTCCAACTAGTGTCATTAAAAAGGCAATCAATGTTTTTCTGAATGTTATTCTCATCATCTTAAAACTCCCTCATATTCATAAGTTACTATTCTATATTATACCTTATTCATCCCTAATTGAAAAACACTTTTTTCTTGAACAAGCTATTACTTGATTATACAAGATATCTTTGTGCATTTTGTGAAGTTAAAAAAAGACGGATGCCTAAGCATACCGTCTTATAAAATTAC
>CAYIYY010000156.1:0-3051 GCA_964367605.1 uncultured Candidatus Izemoplasmatales bacterium
ACTCTCCATAATTTATAATAAGGGAGGAATCAGAAGATGAATGAGTTTTCGCGCTATTACGTCGAACTTTTCTCATATCTTTGGGAAGATTTCCTCTTTTTTATTACGGAAATTTTATGGAAAGGTATTTTAGTTAAAACCTATCAAAATATCGTTTCTTATTTCCAACTCTTAGGAAGTGAATCCGCGACCTTCACGGTTGTATCTTGGGTTATGGTGATTGTCACGGCCGTCTTAAATCTTGCATTAGTTGTTTTCTTAATCGCGAAGATTGTTCTTTGGATTAAGAAATATTTAGCTTTCCAATCCATAGAAATTGAAAAGAATGAATTGATTGAAGAAATCGCCAGTTTAAATGATAAAGTATTAAGTTTAGTCGATGAGAAAAACCAAATCTTAGCCATGAAAGTCTCTCAATTAGGGATTAACGCTTCGACAGGACAACCTGCTGAAAAGATTATTACCGGTCCACTAGGTCAACGAGCGTTTGCTCAACCAGGGATGGGCGGGTATGCCTCTGGCCCCGCTTCGACCGTGGTTGTGGGCGGTGGAAAAGATTCTACTCCACAAGACCCATCTAATTTGCCTTTAGGTCCATCTAGATTCGTTAAATTAATCCAAGTTGATAAAGAATATTCTGGAAAAGATACTTATATTTACATGGAAGAATCAGATCAGATTACTTTACCTGATATGGTTGCTCGATTCGTAAACTTTGCAGCTTCTAAACTAAAACTTTATTACACACCAAAAATGGTTTCCATGTTCTTCTCCGGGATGGCTTCTACGAAAGTCTTAATCCTAGAAGGTATCTCTGGTACAGGTAAAACATCTTTACCATACGCTATGGCTAAATTCTTTAAAAACGCCGCTAATATTATCTCAGTACAGCCTTCTTGGCGTGACCGTGCTGAAATCTTAGGTTATTTAAATGAATTTACAAAACGTTTTAATGAAACTGAATTCTTAAAAGCTATCTATGAGTCTTCTTACCGCAAAGACATTAATTTCATCGTATTAGATGAAATGAACTTAGCACGTATTGAATATTATTTCGCTGAATTCTTATCCATCATGGAAATGCCTGATTCTTCTGAATGGAAGATTGACTTGGTTCCAGATCCAAAAGCCAATGACCCCATTAAAGTCATTAACGGAAAACTTCAAATTCCGAATAACTTATGGTTTGTCGGAACCGCCAATAAAGACGATTCAACCTTTACCATCACCGATAAGGTTTATGACCGTGCTTTTGCCCTTGAATTTGAAGCAAAAGGTGAATTCTTCCAAGCACCGGATACCGAACCCGTTAATATGTCTTACACCTATTTAGCTGAAATGTTTGAAGAAGCTTTTTATAAATACCCTGTTTCTAAAGCCTTAATTGATAAATTCTCAATTCTTGATAAGTACGTCCAACAAAACTTTAAGATTGCCTTCGGTAACCGTATTATGGTTCAACTTTCTAAGTTTATACCCGTATACGTTGCATGCGGTGGCACTGAAGAAGATGGACTCGACTATATCTTTGCTTACAAAATTTTGCGGAAATTTGAAAGTCTGAATCTATCCTTCTTGCGCAATGAAATGGATCAACTTGTTGTCCAAATTCAAAAAATCTTTGGCAAGAACGGTTTTGCTGAATCAGTCAAATTTATTCGAAATCTGCAAAAGATGCTCTAGGAGGTTTCGAAGATGGAAGACACCACTGCCAAAAAGTATTTTAAAAAGATTAATACAACCTTTACAGGCGTCAATCGCACCGATGAATTTGCTAAGATATTCCTCAATCTCTTAAAAAGCGGGAATACGACTCTTTACCAAAAGGAGCGTCGTGAGCGTCGTATATTTGAAGACACTTGGATGCAAATAATGGAGGACACGATTCCCGTTATTGATAAATTAACGAGAAATCCTAAAGAAAACTTAAAGAGTGAAAAAGAAGTTGTACCTGTAGAGTTAGCCAAAAAGACGGGCCGTGATTCGGTTCGTCATTTAGCGTCTAACACGCAAAACATCCGTCAAATTGATAAAGATGGAATGGTTCGTCCTACTAAGATTTTGACAACGTATTATGAATCAGATTTAGGCACGTATGAAAATAGATTCTTAAAAACACTGGTTGACAAACTTAGTATGTTCGTTGAAAAACGGTATGAATTACTCGTGCAAAAGATGCATACTGAATATGTCAATTATTTCAACGTTAAATCGGATGTTGATTGGGATGGCGCAATCATTGATTTTGATGTAACCATGAAAATCAATGAAGGACTTGGACAAGATGAAGTCGATGTTAAAAACAAAGAAATGTTTGAAAGAATGACCGAACTCAAAACCAATTTAACGAATATCAAATCATCGAACTTCATGTCTGCGATGAAAAGTTTTTTACCGGTATCGCCTCCAATTCAAAGAACCAACCTTTTGATGAAGAATCCAGATTTCAAAATGTGTTATAACCTATGGACAATGATGGATTCAATTGATCAAGTTGGATTCGATATCGAAGTTTATGAACGTGACGTTGATTTTGAAGATGATTACGTTGAAGACATATTAAATAGTTTAATGGTCATCTTCGCAACCATTGCGGAACATCAAAAAGATGAATTCGAAATTGCCAATGAGAATCCTTATGAATTCCGTCAAGAAAAGAAACCAAAAGTTGTTAAAGCATTACCAAATGATATTCAGCCTCAAGCGGGTTATGTTCAACTTGAAAACAACCATTTGAATCAATTTTATCTTGATCAAATTAAACGTGCAAACTTCTCGCGGTTTAAATCATTAAAAGATGCTGGCATGTCGCTGCATGAATCGATTGAAATCGTTTTTGCACAATTGAACAACATTACAAACGCTGTCTACGAAGATCATATTAAATCAACTTTTGAAAACCAAGATGAAGAACGGACTTTGGAACAAAAAATCGATGCTCAAGAACAAATCTTAAATGTATACAAGATGATTGAACAAATCAAACGTGATGACTTAAAAACCATCGCGACCAATAAAGCCATTGCACTTTTAGAAATTAGGAATTTAAAA
>CAYIYY010000157.1:0-3016 GCA_964367605.1 uncultured Candidatus Izemoplasmatales bacterium
TATATTTAATGGTAATAAATTAGTTTGCTCAAAAATGCTCAATATTAAAAAAAATGGTGATAAGATGAATCCAAACCGAATCAATAATATTAAAACCGGACTGGTAACAAGAGAAAAATCGTATGTACTCTATTGGATGCAGCAAGCTCAAAGAGTCTATTATAACCATGCTTTAGAACACGCTATTCAAAGGGCTAATGAACTTAAATTACCGTTGGTTGTGTTCTTTGGATTAACACCTAATTATCCAGATGCCAATTATAGACATTACCAATTTATGCTTGAAGGATTAAAAGAAGTTAAACTAATCTTAGAAGCGATGCATATCTCTTTTGTATTTAAGTTAGAATCCCCTGAAAAAGCAATAATACCGTTATTAAAAGAGGCAGACACGCTAGTGATGGATTATGGATATATGAGACATCAAAAACAGTGGCGTCAAACTGTATGGGATCTTGCCAATCGACATTTACCAGAAATCACGATTGATGTTGTGGATACTGATGTGATTGTACCTGTTGAAGTTGTTTCTAATAAAGCAGAATATGGTGCTTATACTTTAAGACCAAAAATTCATAAAATCTATAATGAGTACCGCGATTATGGTGGCTTGATTGAAGTAAATCAACCGACTCATATAAATATTGAATCAGATGATGATTTAAGCGATATTGATTTATTAATTTCCAAATTAGAGATTGATAAAACAGTGGCTCCTAGCCTTATATATCACGGGGGTTTTACTCAAGCAAAAGCGCATTTGATTGATTTTTTAAATTATAAAATCAATCAATATCCTTTAAGCAATAATCCAGGAGATGATTTGACTTCAAAATTATCGATGTATCTTCATTTTGGTCAAATATCTGCTTTAGAAATATTAGATAGATTAATTGAAAAGTATCATTCAAACGAGGTAACTATAGAAGCATACCTTGCGTTCTTCGAACAACTATTAGTTAGAAGAGAACTTGCCTTTAACTATGTTACTTATCAAAAAGGATATGATCGTTTTGAATCAATGACGGAACCATGGGCTTATATCACGATGAAAGAACATCATCATGATGAAAGATTATATCTATATACCAAACAAGATTATATAACATTTAAAACCCATGATCCTTATTTTAACGCCGCGATGAAGGAAATGGTTTATACCGGATATATGCATAACTATATGCGAATGTATTGGGCAAAAAAGATTATTGAATGGTCCAAAACTTTCGAAGAAGCTTATAAAACAATTATTGAACTCAATAATAAGTACTTTATTGATGGAAGAGATCCTAATAGTTACGCTGGGGTTGCCTGGTGTTTTGGAAAACATGATAGAGCGTGGACTGAAAGACCAATTTTTGGTAAATTAAGATATATGAATGCATCAGGGCTTGAAAGAAAGTTTGATATGGAGAAATATATAAATAGAGTTAATGAATTAATTTCATTTTCAAAATAAAAAGACATATTCTTGTGGAGATAACCTATGCAAAACGAATCTAAACTGATTAGTATTTCTAAGAAAAGTTTCTTTAGTGTCGTTATCATATTATTGGTTTTAATCATTGGAGCTGGTATCTTAACGCATGTTATACCATCAGGGGCATATGACCGTGATGGTGACATGATCATCAATGGTACGTATCACTTAATTGAAGATACCAATGGATATCCATACTTAAGATTATTAATCGCTCCTTTTGAAGTATTAGGTTCTAGCGATGGGTTATCCATTATCGTCATTTCTATTTTTATCTTGGTATTAGGTGGAACGTTCACTCTAATGGATAAAACCGGAGGAATCAAAGTTATATTAAAACGTCTAATTGCTAAATATAAAACAAAGAAATATGTTTTATTACGGATTGTTATCTTAGCCTTTATGATGTTTGGAGCGTTCTTTGGAATCTTTGAAGAATCGATTGCTTTATTACCCATTATGATTTTATTGTCACTATCGTTAGGTTGGGATACATTAATTGGACTGGGTATGACGATGTTAGCAGCTGGATTTGGATTTGCGAGTGCTATTACCAATCCGTTCTCGATTGGTATCGCCTCTGAACTCGCTAATACCAATATATTATCAGGCGTTTGGTACCGTTTAATTGTCTTTGGAGTATTGTATTTCATCTTATCAACCTTTATGGTTAGATATGCCAAAAAGATTGATAAGGATCCCACAAAGAGTTTAACTTACGAAGATGACTTAAAGAAAGCTAGAAGTTTTGATTTGTCTGAAACCATGTCATTTGAAAGAGAATTAGTCATCTATAAAGCCTATATCTGGATGTTTATTATCTTTCTTATTTCAATATTACTCATTAGCATTATTGACCTAGTATTAGCCGTTTCCTTGCCTACAATACCCGTCATGGCACTGATCTTTTTAATCGGTGGTTTGATTGCGGGGTATATGGTTAGTAAAAATATCAAATATACATTAAAGGTTTATCTCGAAGGCATGCTATCGGTGGCTCCAGCCATATTACTAATTATGATGGCAGCGAGTGTAAAGTTTGTGATTGTAGAAGGAAATGTCATGGATACAATCCTTTACTATCTCTCTAATGTACTTTCAAGTCAGGGAGCGATTGTAGGGATATTACTGATTTATGCTTTAGTCATTGTCACTGATTTCTTTATTGGTTCTGCTTCTGCGAAAGCTTATTTGGTAATTCCATTATTAATTCCTTTAGCATCACTCGTTGGATATAGTAAAGAATTAGCAATCCTTGCCTTTGTCTTTGGGGATGGATATACCAATGTAATCTTCCCAACAAGCGCAGTGATGCTCGTTGGTTTATCGATTGGTGGCGTTAGTTATGGTAAGTGGTTTAGATGGAGTGGATTATTACAACTAGGAATATTGGTCTTAACAGCATTATTTTTAATATTGGCGGTTTGGATAGGTTATTAATAAGTTTAAGACTTCAACTAATATGTTGAAGTTTTTTAATGTATAAATCATTGAATAAATTTTGGTGTTTTATAAAAATCAGAACAGCTTATATAG
>CAYIYY010000158.1:0-2980 GCA_964367605.1 uncultured Candidatus Izemoplasmatales bacterium
CAATTATACTGCTAAAATATATTTTTCTTGTGAATATTTACTCGATTTTACAAAATTATTACAAATTATCTTAAATTATTTTCTATAAAACTCAAAAATCAGTGAAATCTATCTTAATTATATCAAAGTCACATCAATTTAACAGCGAAACGACTTGCAAGTAAACATTAAAATAATCGATGTCTAAAGTGACATCGATTACTGTATTATTTATAGACTTTTATAAAACTCTTCGACGAAACGACTTAATTCCTTGATCATGACGTGAGCCATTGCTTTATGTCCAAAATCGCTGGGATGTACACCATCAGGTAGGATTTTTTTCATTGAATAGGATTGCGCTAAGCAATCGAGCGCCGCTTGCATATGAATATGAACGCAGCCATATTTTTGTGCCAATTCTCCAACTATTTTTATTTCCTTGTTTAAATCGGCTTGCCATGGCAATTCATATTCGCCAATCGGATAAACAAAGGGTTCAACCAACATGATCTTACAATTTGGTAATGTTTCCTTTGTTAATTTCAATATTTTTTCTAAATTTGTCCGGTATTCATCTTTTTCGATGACTTTCCCATATTTATGGAAATGCCATATATCATTGATACCAATAAGAATAGAGATTACATCGGGTTTTAATGCTAAAGTTTGATCCCATCTTCCCAAAAGTTCTCTTGTTCGATGACCACTGACACCATGGTTTCTAATGATAGCATCAGGAAAATAATCGCCGAATAATTTGGCATAGCCTTTTCCTAAAGAATGAACATTTTGTTTATCTCTTCCGGCATCAGTAATCGAATCGCCATCAAAGATGATGAGTGGCTTTTTATCAATTACGAAAGGTTTCACTTTTAAACCAATATGATATTCTAAAATATCTAATTCATTGCCTGATGCACCCGTTTCGTGGTACCGATCGACAATAACGCCGCCATGGGATTCTGGGATTCTTCTAGAAGGGATATTTCTTCGATCAGCAGGATAAACTAAATAATCAAAATCACAATGATTTTTTGCGTATTCAATAATCGCATCCATGCCTTCTAATCCATATCCATTCCCATGAACCGATGCTTTTGTCCATACGCCTAATTCGGGTTTAGGCGTATCGATATGATGAATCCCCATACAACCAATGAATTCATTTGTATCTTTTAATAAAGCAGCGAAAACTATTTCTTTACCCAATTCATAGTTTTCCATGCTTTTTAAGATAAAAGCAATGGTTTCTGATTGATCGGTCGCTGGTTTTGGAAACATGTACGTACAAACTTCAGGATTGAAATTTGTAAATACATCATCCAAATAATCCATCGTAATTGGCGTCAATTTTAATCTTTTCGTGATAAGTTCCATATGTATATCCTTTCAACTAGTCTATCTTTTATTCAAAATGAATATGACATAATTTTTCACTTAATTCAAATAAACGTTCATACTCACTGGGTTTATCAACTTCTGGGTTATACGGGTGGATATGACTATCTTTGTAATATAATCCTTCCAAAGGCCTATTTTTCATTAAATGAATGTAAGTTTTGGCAGGCACTAACGGGTCAGTCCCTTTTTTGCTTCGAGAGTTCCAAACCATTCTGACAAGCCATGACGTATGTTTTGAAGCAATATCGGTTTTGACTAAGCCTGGATCAACGACATACGACCTAATATTGAGTTTAGACATTATAACATTAAATGCTTTAGCCGTCATCAAATTAGCGAGTTTTGATTGTCTATATGCAGTGAAAATGAAGTAATTCTTTTTAAACATAACGTCTTTCCAATGAATCTTCATTTTCCTATGAGAAAAAGAACCTGTAAATAGAATCATGCCATTTTGAAGTTGATTCCTTAGTAAATAAGATAATAAAAATCCTGATAAATGATTTAATGCGAATTGGTATTCAACCCCATCAGTTGTTACTTGATAGGAATCTCTAACACCACCAGCATTATTGATTAACACATCTAAAATGCCATCGCATTCTTGATTGATAAAAGTGATGACTTCGCTAGAGAGCTTTTGAATATTGGCTTGAGCAGATAAATCGGTGTAGAAATAATGAATGGTCACATGAGGGTAAAGTTGAGCTAATTCTTTTTTAGAAGGTAGTGAACGTTCTATTGAACTTCCTACAAGCAATACTTTATAATTTTCTTCTACCGAAAGTTTCGCTACTGCAAGACCGATTCCTGAAGTTCCACCCGTAATTAAAACGGTCTTTTGATGTACATTCTCCATATCAAAACACCGCCTCTTTATAGTTCCTAATGTCTTTTGTTTTCGTCATGCAGACAATCGTCGATTAAAATGACTAATGCTAGTAAAAACTCAGTTTTGTCTTCGTCATAAATAGTTATTTCATAAGCATCCCCAAAGGACAACCATTTTTTATGGAAATCGAGGGCAGTTTTTCCATCTTGGCTGACGGAAAAATCATGGGCTAAGAAATCACCTTCCATGGTAAAATGACCCATTTTTGATTCGATTTCTAATTTGTGATGTAATAACGTGAATTTCTTAGAAACAATGGCAACATCTTCACCTTCTGGCGTAGTAACAAAGTATCTTGGCAGTAAAGTAAATAGTTGTCTTCTTAGAGTATAAAGATGTTTTGAATCACGGTCACGGTAAAATTCCATTTTATGGGTGAGGGATAAAAACTTACTTTCGATATGATACATTACTGTTTGTGATTCATCAAATACTTTGTATCGGTCAGTAATCGCAAAAATCTTTTGTTTTATATAAAATCTTTTCATCATAATCCTCCTTGTTGGTTTATAGCCAACTCAATGACACATCATAACACGTTTAATTCTATCAAAGCTATGGATAAAAGTAAACAGAGCAAGTATTATTTCAAGGGATATTCGTGGTATAAAGAAAAAGGATGAAAATTCATCCTTCAAATAATTATTACTTAATTTCTTTTTTGTTTGGTTTTAATGTTTTAAACCACGTTGATAAGATATCGAT
>CAYIYY010000159.1:0-2977 GCA_964367605.1 uncultured Candidatus Izemoplasmatales bacterium
ACTCACAACGCAATTCGTCATAACGATTGAATCATTGCAAAAGTCGGGTCTTGTACATCAAATCATCAATAGTATAACATTATCATTGAATGAATTAAACATAAAAATGAGTATACCCAGCAAAAGTAAATTTATAGGCAAAACACGAAGGAGAGATTCATAAATACCGTATAAGATTAAAAATAAGCTTATTTATCGTAAGTTTTCATCAATGTATGATAAAAAACTAATTGGTTTTTTCATTGTATCTGTTTAATTAATTGATTATGTGGTATAATAAAATAGGTCATCAAGGATGGCAATTAAGTTCAGTGGAAGATTTTTAGCTTCAAACAATAAAGTTCGATTCGTCGAAAATAAAGGAGCAATAAAAATGGACAAGAACGACAAAAAGCACAATGACAAAAGCAATATGAAGAAACCAAAAGCTAAGCTCGAACAACAAGCTTTGGCTCCTGGTGAAGTTGCAAAGCCAACGTCCTCAAAAAAGCCTAAAAAAACCTATTAATTAATGATGAATTATATAAGATGACCGAATTTAATTGAACCCTGAAAAGTAGACACTTAATTTATTATAAGTTGTCTACTTTTATTATTCTTCAGATTCTTATCTTGATCATGATGTCATAAAAAAAACCTATCATATTATATAGTTTTGAATAGCGTTGAAGAAGGAAGAAAACCTTATTCAATTAATGATATTCTGTCATATGTTAATGGCTTGTTGAAAAGATAGTGAAGTGATATAATTTAAGATACTCAATAAAGGATGATAATATGTTAAAACCCAATCATTTAAACGATCTACATGAAGCCAATGCTCATGATCGTAATCAATATGTATTAAGACATCTAAATCGTTTAGCAATCCTTGCTGATTCTTCCTCCAATAATCAAGAAAAAACGCTTTATTTATTGATTTCAATCGAAAATCAATTAGCGTTAGGACAAGTCAAATCTGCTTTATCTTTAGTTAGATCTTTTGATTACTTAAAAGATAGCCCTTCTTCATTACTCAAAGCATCTTATTATCAAGCTCAAGGATTAGCGTTACTCTACCAAAATCATATCATTGAATCACTAGAAGCTTTCGATTATTCGATGGATTTATCGAAATCATTTGATGACCTATATTTGTTTCATCATACTCGGTTATATAAAGAAATGGCATTAATCAAATTTTATGAGCCGCTGGCTTTACAACACTTAATGACTTATCTTCAAAATCATGACTTTTTCTCGCCTTACGAAATGTCGATGATGGTTGCGCTATATTTTAGCGGAATCAATCAGTTTCATCAAACAATTTCAAGCGATACAATGAACTTCCTTGATGATACTATCCAAAGAGATAACACAGGTCCTTATGTGCTTTATTTAATGAATAAAATGCTTTATATAAATCAACCATATGAATCCAATCAAGCAATACATGAGATGATTATCGCTTTACTAATCAAAACGCAAGGTATTAAAGGCGATTATCAAGTAATCGATGCATATTTAAAGCAGTATGATATAAATAATCAGCAAAATGCTTCTCTTATCTTATGGCAAAAAAAATATATAACTCCTTTAATGAATCAATTGGATAATGAACAAAAAGCATTATTCTCACATCTTCCTGATGAACCTAAAGTATCAGTAACGAGTTGTCTTAATTGTGATAATCGGTGTTGCTACGATGGGGTTTATGCTACCTATGCGGAAGAAATTAAGATAAATGAACATATTAATAAGTATCCAGACGAATTTACCCATGTCCCAAAGGAATTTTTAGAAGATGGTGAGTGGGAGTTTTTATTTGGGGGAAAACGAACAAAAAGAGTTCCTCATCATTATTCAAGAAGTGACTATCCTGCTCATTTTGAAAAAACCATCTGTATTTTTGCTTTAGAAGATGGCGCATGTTCCTTACAAAAATCTGCGATTAAGCATGATTTACACCCTTGGCATTTGAAACCAGAACTTTGTTGGAAGTTTCCGTTAATTGGGTTGTTTAATGATAACGCCTATGAACACCCTCATTATTTTGGTGAAAAAGACCCTCATTATTTTGATGAAAGTCAACCAGGATATTTATCATTTTTACCATGTTCAAAAGTTACCGATGAAGGGATATCATGGAAAAAAATGTATAAAAACGAACTTCAATATTATCTAGCAAAAGAATATAAGCAAAAGAAATAGAAAGGAGTAAGGGTATGAATTACCACGAGTTTATCGATAAAACACCCACGATAGCTTCCTCAGCCTTTGTTTTTCCGGGTGCAGTAGTTAAAGGCGATGTTACATTAAAAGAGAATGTCAGTGTATGGTATAATGCTGTTATTCGAGGAGATATGGCAAATATCTATATAGGAGATTCATCAAATATTCAGGATTTAGCAATGATTCATACCAATACGAATCGACCGACGATTATTGGAAAAAATGTGACTATAGGGCATGGTGCTATTATTCATGCGTGTACGATTGGTAATGATTGTTTAATCGGTATGGGGAGTATTATTTTAGATAACGCAGTTATAGGAGATGGAGCGATGATTGGAGCGGGAACCGTTGTTCCTCCTAATAAAGTTATTCCTTCAGGAATGCTTGCTTATGGTAACCCAATGGGCATTGCTAGACCTTTAACGAAAGAAGAAATAATTTCTAATAAGAATAATGCGCTTCATTATGTTGAACTGATGAATGCTTATAAAAATATCAAATAATATCGATTAATGATAAAGAGGATTTTTTCCTCTTTTTATTTTCATTTGAGCAATTCATGAGTCTTCTTAGTAAGTCAATAATCGATCAGAACACTATAACTGATGGAAGATGAAATATGAAAAAGATTTGTGACATATGTTATAAATTATGGTTGAAATCATCATTTATCGTGATATAACCCGACTTTTGCAGTTTGAAATGATAAAAATCGACAGAAGGGCTGGGATTAGCGATTCTGTCGATTTTTGATTTGTAGTGA
>CAYIYY010000160.1:0-2967 GCA_964367605.1 uncultured Candidatus Izemoplasmatales bacterium
ATCTATTATATAGATATCATTGCTTCAACGCTGAATCAATGATATAATTTTTCAGTAATTCAATGACATTTTCATGATTTATCAAGGATATGAAAGAATATCCAAAATTTCGAAAATCCACAATTGAAACTCATGCATGTCTATGATATAATCTATACGGATAAAAACGCTTTCAAGCTGAAGGAGACATCATTTTGAAATCAATTGTAATAGGGGTCATCGGGGCAGATGTCCATGCAGTTGGCAACAAGATTATTGATTACACATTAACAAATGCAGGATATAATGTGATTAACATTGGAGTATTGTCCTCGCAAGAAGATTTTATCAACGCAGCCATTGAGGCAGACGCTGAATTAATCTTAGTTTCAAGTTTATACGGTCATGGAGAAATCGATTGCCGTGGCATGCGTCAAAAATGTATTGAATCTGGTATTGGCGATATATTCCTTTATGTTGGTGGAAATATCGTCGTAGGTAAACAAGATTTCAATGACGTTAAACAACGTTTCTTACAAATGGGATTTAACCGTGTTTACCCACCGGGAATTTCTATCGATATGGCAATAAACGATATCAAAAACGATTTGGGTGAGTAGAATGGCAAAGTATTTGCTAATCGATTTCGGTTCGACTTTCACCAAACTCACAGCGGTTGATTCAGAACTAGGCGACATTTTCGCGAGTGCGAATCATTTTACGACTGTTGATACCGATATAACTATTGGTTATAAAAATGCACTAGATCAACTTTTTAAAACCATCGGACACCCGGTGGTTTTTGACCGTGTCGTTGCTTGTTCTAGTGCCGCAGGTGGACTGAAAATGGCTGCGATCGGTTTGGTTGAAGAATTGACTGTTGAAGCCGCAAAACGTGTTTGTTTAGGGGCTGGCGCTAAAGTCGATTTGGTATTTTCACATCACTTAAACTCGACTGAAGTGGACCTTATCAAGACAAAGAAAATCGATATCGTCTTACTCGCTGGCGGTTCTGATGGTGGAAATTCTGAATGTGTATTATTTAACGCTAAAATGTTATCAGAAGCAAACCTAGGCATTCCCATCGTTTATGGCGGAAATAAATCAGTTCAAGATGAAATTAAAGCGATTTTTGATTCTCATCACGTCAACGGACATATCGTTGACAATGTCATGCCGAAAATCAATCAATTGAATATCAAACAAGCAAGAGAAAAAATTCGGGAATTATTTCTTAAAAATATTATTGAAGCGAAAGGCATTAAAAAAATCGAATCTGAAATTGACAAAGTCGTATTACCCACCCCAGAGGCTGTTTTAAGAGCCTGTGAACTGCTCGCGAAAGGTTACATGCATGAGCCAGGCATGGGAGAGGTCGTTGTCGTTGACGTTGGTGGAGCGACAACTGATCTTTACTCCATTAGCGAACCTTCAAAACGAGGAGATGTCATTTTAACCGGACTTGAAGAACCTTACGCTAAAAGAACCGTTGAAGGGGACTTAGGGATGCGTTATTCAGCGACCGGAATCCTCAAAGCCTTAACTAAAGAAGAAATCATGATGATTAACCTTGAAAAAGGCATCGACATCGAAAAAGAAATCAATGAACGTAATACCAACGTCGCCATGTTACCTCAAAATAGAAACGAAGAACTCATCGACCGTTTGTTAGCTGAGATGTGCGTTTATAAAGCGATGAACCGTCATGCCGGTAAAATGGAAGAGATCTATACACCGATGGGTATGGTCCATCACCAAACGGGTAAAGATTTAACGGATATTGAATTGGTCATTGGAACCGGTGGCGTTATTATTAAATCATCGGATCCAAAACAAATACTCGCGAAGACAACGAATGTTTTTAGAAATGATTTTGAACTTCGTCCGCGTCATCCTAAGTTTTATATCGATTCAACTTATTCACTCTACGCAATGGGATTATTGAGTGAGTTTGACCCCGTTTTAGCATTAAAAATCATGAAAAAACATTTGACACAAGTCTAAGACAAACTAGAGAGGTTTCGCCATGTTACTAAACAAAAAAATGTCAGAAGCGGATTTTTTAGCAGAACGCGAAAAGGTATTGCAAGCATGGAAGACGGGCAGTCATCCTGATCTTGATTTTTCTCGTTCGATTCCGTATTTAAAGTCTATACCAGAAGCAAAGAATTTTGCGATTAAATTATCCAAAGCAAAACAAGGGGGCGTAACGTTAGTTCAACCCCGTGCTGGCGTTGCCGTTTTAGATGATCACATCCAATTATTAAAGTCCTTAATCGATGCAGGCGCGGACTTTGTCCCCTCCACCATCGATTCCTATACAAGACAAAATCGCTATGTTGAAGCTGAACGAGGCATTCAAGAAAGCCAAATCGCTCACCGTTCCATGCTCAATGGGTTCCCTGCAGTTAATCATGGCGTCGATGGCTGTAAAAAAGTCTTTGAAAATGTCAGCGTTCCAATTCAAGCAAGACATGGAACCCCTGATGCAAGACTCTTATCAGAAATTATTCACGCTTCCGGATGGACTTCAAATGAAGGTGGCGGTATTTCTTATAATATTCCTTATGCAAAAAGCGTTTCATTAGAAACAACGATTAAAAATTGGCAATACGTCGACCGTTTAGTCGGCTATTATGAAGATCATGGCGTTACGATTAACCGTGAACCCTTCGGTCCCTTAACTGGAACCTTGGTTCCACCGTGTATTTCCAATACCGTTCAAATCATTGAAGCCTTACTCGCCGCTGAACAAGGTGTTAAAAATATTACTGTCGGTTATGGCATGGGCGGAAACGTTGTTCAAGATATCGCCGCAATTAAAGCGTTATTAAGACAAACAGAAAGTTACTTACACAAATTTGGTTATAAAAATATGATTATTACCACCGTATTCCATCAGTGGATGGGTGGATTCCCTGCCGATGAAGCAGCAGCGACAGGTTTAATATCCATGTCTTCTATGGTTGCGGCCTTATCAAAAGCAAC
>CAYIYY010000161.1:0-2954 GCA_964367605.1 uncultured Candidatus Izemoplasmatales bacterium
CAACTAAATTATCGATAAAATAGCTTTTTATTATTTTTTTAGAATGATCATTCTGATTATATTTCAATTCAATTACTTTATCAAATCGAAGAAAAATGCTATAATTAAATACTAAAAACTTATAAAAAGGAATGATTATATTGTATAAAAAAACAAAAAAGTTAATCGAAGAAAATCAAAAAATAATTATCTTGCGCCATAAGGATCCTGATTTGGATGCTTATGGTTCGCAATTTGGCTTATATTACGCACTAAAAGCGAATTTTCCAAATAAGGAGATTTATGCCGTTGGAGATACGAACGGCTTAAATAAGTTTCAAGCACTCGATCAAATCGATGAATCACTCTATCAAAAATCATTGGTCTTTATCTTGGATACCGTTGCTAAACAAATGTTAGAAGGTAATCTTTATGAAAAAGCAAAAACCTTAGTTTTAATAGATCATCATCAAAATGAACCTGATATTCGATATGATGAATACTTAAGAAATACAGACGCTTCCTCCTGTGCTGAGATGGTTGCACAGTTCTTATTTGAAACACAGCTTGAAGTACCTAAAAATTCCGCAACAGCTTTATATACCGGTATTGTTTCTGATACAGGAAGATTCTTGTATAAGAGCGTTAGTTCAAACACATTTAATTTAGCTGGAAAATTGTTAGACAAAGGCATTGATATTCAATCCATCTATGCTGGGATGTATTCAGAACCTTTAAGAATGAAACGTTTAAAAGCGATTTTCTTTAGTACCGTAGAGTTTACCAAAAACGGTGTTGCTTACCGAAAGAACGATCTTAATTTCTTAAAAGAAAATAATGTCGATACTTATAGTGTCAGCCGTGGGATGGTCAATCAAATGTCTGGCATTGATGAAGTTCAAATCTGGGCGAACTTTACTTTTGAGGAAAAAACCGGTAAAATCCTATGTGAATTAAGAAGCAAAACCATTCCCATTGTCGATATTGCTAAAAAATATGGGGGCGGCGGACATTTACTCGCTTGCGGATGTTCTGTTCAAACGTGGGAAGATACAGATTTAATCATTAAAGATTTAGATCAATTATTGGAGGATATAAAATAATGGATAAACAACACATACTCGATAAAATTTTAGAATACAAACGCATTATCATTCACATGCATATGCGTCCAGACGGCGACTGTTATGGCGCCGGATTTGGACTAAAGCATATTTTAAAAGAATCATTTCCAGATAAAGAAATCTATAATGTCGGTGAAACCGCAGATTATGTTAAATTCATCGGCGATGTCGATGTCATCCCTGATGACTATTATCAAGGTGCATTATCGATTGTTGTGGATACTGCCACACGTGACCGTGTCGCAGATCAACGTTTTGTGAAAGGTGACTATGTCATCAAAATCGATCATCATATTCCTGTTGATCAATATGGAGATTATCAATACGTTGATGTCACAAGACCTGCAACGTCACAAATCATCTTAGAATTCTATTTAGAGTATTCTAATATCTTAAAACTCAATATGGATGCCGCAAGAGCTTTATATACGGGTATCGTTACTGATACGGGCCGATTTAAATATCGTAGCGTTACGGCAGATACGTTTAAAGCCGTTGCCCATTTGATTGATTTTGGGTTAGACTTTGGTGGTATCTTGACAATGCTCGATGTTAAAACCGAAAATCAAATGAAACTACAAGGTTACGTCTTACAAAACTTTGAAAAAACGGAAAATGGCGTCGCTTATATTAAGATGACACCTGATATCATCAAAAAATATAACGTCTCTTTAGAAGAGGCAACCTCCCTTGTGAATGAATTATCTTGTTTAGAAGATTGTCCTGTATGGATGTTATTCGCTGAATATGAGAATAATATTGTTAGAGCGAGACTTCGTTCCAAAGGACCAGCTATTAATTTACTTGCCAATAAATATGATGGCGGTGGACATCCAATGGCATGTGGTGCCAACGTTGGAAACTGGGAAACAGTTGAAAAACTCTTAAAAGACGCTGATGATTTAGTAAAAGAGTATAAAGCAAATCTAAAATCCGATGAATAATCGGATTTTTTCTTTGTTTTCAAAAAAAATAATTGCATGAAAGTGTTTTTATAGTGTTACATTATAGGTGAGTATTTGATATAATGATAGCGGTTGAAAACATGCAAAAATAATTTGTCCTTTGGACAATTCATAAATATAGACTATGGTACTCTAAATTTTATCTCCGGAGGATATATATGTTGATATTTGGTGTCACAATCGATTGGCAATGGACGATATTCCATGTTTTAGGCGGCTTAGCCATTTTCTTATTTGGTATTAACATGATGGGCGATGCATTAAAGAAAATTGCTGGCAAGAAAATGAAAATCATTTTAGAGAAAACGACCAACACACCACTCAAAGGAATCTTTGTTGGTATTATCGTCACCGGATTAATTCAGTCCTCTTCAGGCACAACCGCTTTAGTTGTTGGCTTAGTAAGAGCGGGATTAATGACATTACCACAAGCAGTTGGGGTTATCTTTGGTGCCAATATTGGTACAACGATTACTTCCGTCTTAATTGGTCTTGATATTGGTGCATACGCCATGCCAATTATGTTCATCGGTAGTTTTTTAATCTTCTTCATGCAAAAGAAAAAAATCAAAGATATCGGAAGAACGATTCTTGGTTTCGGTATGTTATTCTTTGGATTAGAACTCATGGGAGATTCCTTAAAACAACTCGTTCAACTTCCCGGGTTCGCCCAATTGTTACTCGATGTGTCTGAATACCCAATTCTAGGAGTCTTGGTTGGTTTAGCAACGACTGTTGTTATTCAGTCCTCTTCTGCAACCATCGGTCTCTTGCAACAACTCTATTCAACAGGAGGGGTTCCGCTAATTGGTGCGATTGCCATTGTACTTGGTGATAACATTGGTACGACCGTTACTTCCGTATTTGCTGCCGTTGGTGCTCCATC
>CAYIYY010000162.1:0-2949 GCA_964367605.1 uncultured Candidatus Izemoplasmatales bacterium
TTCATTCGTATAACTGATGTAGACATAAATTCCGGAGGTATTATCATGATGATTAGGACAAAATCAGATTTCAATCAAATCTATATTTATAACTATAATCAATTATTACAAACGATGAATTTACTCTATAAAGGCGAAAATTTGCCAAAAGAATTTAAACATCGAAAAAAAATATGGACTGGAATCGATAAAAGACGTAAAATAAAAACGATTATACTTGGTTCTTAATAAGGAGAAAGCATGGAATTAAACAAATTTCAACAATTTTATATGCAGATCTTAACGCTTTTTGAACAGGAACTAAACATCGATAAGGAAAAATTATCGATGATTTTGCATTCTCAAGTCACAGAACATACCATCGACTCTTTATTAAGTGAATTAAAAACTTTATACAAAGCTTCATCCATTGAACTTTGGTTTTTAGAACCGACGTATAATCGCTACTATTTATTTGATTCATCAATTTCAATCCCTCATATCTTTCGTTCGATGACAAGGTCACTCTCGGCTTTCCACTTTCAATCATTTTTCAAGAATCATTTTAATTCTAATAATCGTGTTGCGACTTTCAAAGCAAAGAGCTCTCTCATCTTTTCAAATCAAAATCCTGAGGATTTAATCATTGCGATTCCGATTGATGAATCGCAATCCGGTGTTATATTTGTTTTTAATCCCAAAAAATCGTTGACAGATCAAGAAACCAATCCCTTCATCAAACAAAATACGTCGCTCATCAACACGCTTATCTATACCGATGATTTAGATTATTCCCCGTATTTGATTCTTCAACCTTCGATTAATATCAATGCATTAAAAGCATTACAAAAATTAACGGACGTCAATACATTCCTTCACGAAGAAAAAACCTCGAAACTAGCGAAAGCAATTTCCGGTTATTTCAAATTTCCTTCTTATACCATGGACCGAATTGCGATTGCTTCTAAACTCCATGATATTGGGAAACTCCTTATCCCAAAAAATATCCTCAGTAAAGGTGACAATTTGACCCCTGAAGAACTCAAGATTTTACAAACCCATGTCACGATGGGTGCGGATATCTTATCGTTATTAGGGTTTTCACAAGATATTACCAAATTAGTTTTAGAACATCATGAACGACTTGATGGCAGCGGATTTCCTTTGAAACTAAAAAACTATCAATTGACACTAGAAAGTCAGATCATCGGTATCGCTGATGAACTATCTGTCTTAGTCACCAGAGATACCCATCATGAAAAGACATCGGAAGCAACGAGCATCTTTGAGTTAGTTCAGTATAAAGGCATTAAATACAGCGGAGAACTCATTGATACGTTAGAACAAATGATTAAAGATAAAACTTTATTACCGCTTCTTAAATAATTGAATATAAATAAAAAGGGAGTTCATTCGATTGAACTCCCTTTTTTGATGATAATTTTTATAAGGTATAATGTTGTTCTTCAGCGTTTGAACTTGAATTCAAGATTCTATCTTTTAGATAATTTTTCGTGATATCTTCACTTGTTACATCGTAAGAATAATAATATTGATCTTCTATCTCGTTGTAGATAATTTTAACGTTCATTTCACCGGATTCTGAATCCGTCGATGATTCAATTTGGTAAGAAACTTTGATTTCATAATTGTCATCTTCAAGTTCTTTATTGATTTCAAAACTGATGATATCCGTTCCATCCATCATTGCGACGTTTATTTTCGATTCATCTTCTTCGGTTTCGATTTCAATGTCCGATGAAGAAACTTTTTCCCCATCCTCGTAAACTTCAATTTGATACTTCATCTCTTCATCTTCTACGACGAATTCAGTTTTAATATAATTATCTTCTAGCACATCCGTATCATACGTCGTGATCATCAGTTTTTGTTCATCCGACTCATCTTCAAATTCACCGATGAAATTGGATGTTCGACCGTTCCAAATAACTTGACCTGCCATCGATATTTCTTCATCTTCGACTTGAGTGACATTATAGTAAAGTAAGTAATTATAATCTTCTAATAAGACATTAAAACTCGAGATTTGAACGAGATATTCATAATCTTCAAGGTCACTTTCAAGTTGAGTGATATTGGAATCTGAAAGTGATAAAGTTGTTTCTAAAGCATTCATATATTGATTGACTAAGTCGATATGATCATCCATTAAAAGCGGTCCATCAGCTAGTTTAAAACTCAGACCAGTTCCTGATAGGGATGAAAGCCCAAATGATAACTGAGAAGCGGTTATAATCGGTAATGCGTATTCTTTTGCGTTAACTTCAGTAATTGGATTGAGAGGAGTGGTTGGCGTCGTTAGGGTATCAGTAGTGGTAATGGTTGTGGTCGTCGTTGTGACTTGACCAAAACCATTTGATAATGTCAATGCTAAAACAACAACAATCGCTAAGCTCATGACCATCGCAAGCGTTCTAAACGCTAACCTTGGAAACTGAACTTGACGTTTTGTCTTAACAACTTCATTATCTGGGATGATTGCTTTTAAATCAAAGTTAGGTTGATTAACCGGAACGATTTTTTGGATATCATCACGGATTAATTTTTCAACTTGAGATTTACGCATCATTACTCCTCCTCTCTTAATTTTTGCATTTTCTTAATTGCTTTGTTATAGATCCACATCACTGTTCCTAAAGGTTTATCAACAATCTTCGCAATTTCGTGATGTTTTAAATCACTGACGACTTTCAATAAAACGATTTGACGTTCTAGAGAATCTAAAGCATTTAAATACATGTCACTTTCTAATTTAGTTTCAACTTTATCATCATGATAACCTATCAGATATTCATGTTCTTGGATATCAACATTCATGGTTTTAGCATTTCTACGGTAATGATCGATGGCCAAATTCTTCGCAATAGTGATTAGCCATGTCGTAAACTTAACACTCCCATTATACTGATGAATTTTTTGTAACATCTTCATATAGGTATCTTGCATTAA
>CAYIYY010000163.1:0-2948 GCA_964367605.1 uncultured Candidatus Izemoplasmatales bacterium
GAAATCTAAGAAATCCATGTTCGCATAACCACCGAGTAAGATGGAGGTTGTATCGCCTACGAGCGTTGCGGCACCTTCTAAATTACTAGCAACCGATAAAGCAATGATGGGAGATACCGGTGAAATATTGAGTTTTCTAGAAATTGTAATCGCAATCGGCGCAATCATTAAAACCGTTGCGACATTATCAATAAACGCTGATACAATGCCCGCAAAGATCGATAACGCTAATATCGCAACCCAGACATTGGGAGACTTATCAATAATTTTATCAGCGATGAGCGCTGGCATTTTTGATTCAATGAATAAAGCCACAATCCCCATCGTACCAGCAATCATCATAATAACGTTCCAGTCAACGGCTAGAAAGATCTCATTCAGTGGTAAATAACCTAAAATAATAAAGAGTAACGCTGACCCAAGAGCTATAAATGCCCGATATTTTGAGAAAATAAGTAAGCAGATATAAGTGACAATAAATAATCCTAAAGCTAAAGGCATCACCCAAGCGGATGGCAGTGAATCCATAATTGATAGTATCATAACAGTCTCCTTGTCTAAATTTATAACCTGATAAATTATAACATAGACTCTAAAATCATACAATAAAAAAAAGCCGTTTGCACGGCCTAAAAATCATTAAAAAATGGACCAAGTCAAGAAGATGACAGCGAGTAATGAAGAGACAAGCGATACAACCGTAATTTGTGTATTAATCGATGGACCAGCCGTATCTTTAAATGGATCACCAACCGTATCACCAACAACCGCCGCTTTATGAGCATTCGAACCTTTTCCACCATGATGACCCGCTTCAACGTATTTTTTACCATTATCCCATAATCCACCAGAGTTACTCATAAATAACGCTAAAATTAAACCTGATACGATATTACCCGTTAAGAATCCGCCAATGGCGTAAACGCCACCGGTTAATCCTACAATAATGGTAATGATAATCGCAAATAAACCAGCGGGAATTAATTCTTTTAAAGCACCTTTGGTGGCGATTAAAATACATTTATCATATTCAGGCATCACGCCAACTTTGCCTTCTTTTAATCCGGGTATTTCATTGAATTGACGGTGAATTTCCGCAACCATTCTTTCCGCATTCCGGTTCACACCAAGCATGAGCATCGCACTGAATACGGCTGGAACAGCCGCTCCAATAAGGAGACCAAAGAAAACCATCGGATTTAAGATATCAAATGAAGTAATACCAGCGAGGCCTCGTTCTAACGCAGCGTCATTGACTTCACTTAAGAAAGCGCCTAATAAAGATATAACCGTGAGTCCAGCAGCACTAATCGCAAAACCTTTCGTGACGGCTTTAACGGTATTACCAGCACTATCGAGTTTATCGGTAATTTCAACGACGTCATCGCCCAAATTACCCATTTCAGCGAGACCTCTGGCATTATCAACAATCGGTCCATAAGCATCATTAGAAATAATCATTCCAACAATCGATAACATTCCAACAGCAGCAACCGAGATACCAAACATCCCGTACGTGACTTTCGTAGCGGTATCAATTCCTAAAGGAGCACAGATAAGATAAGCGCCTAAAGCCGAGATTGCAATCCCAATCATTGCGGGTAAGACAGATAAGAATCCGTAACTAACACCGGAAAGAATCGTAAAAGCCGGTCCTGATTCACTGGCTTCCGCCACATTTTGAACCGGTTTCTTCCGATCATCCGTGAAGTAATCCGTCGCAATCCCAATGATAACACCGACAAAGAGACCTAAGGTCGCCGCAAAATACATCCGCCATTCAAAATCAAAGATTAACGTTGCTAAAGCGGTTAATACCGCAAAGATACCTGTGGTTAAATACGTTGACGTATTGAGTGCATTCGTTGGATTATCATTTTTACCCATTTTCGCGAAGGCAATGCCAATAATGGAAGATAGTAATCCAATCGCTGCATAACAGAAGATGAGAGCAACATGATTTCCACCTAATATGACTTTATCTAACGCAACTGCCATCACCAAGGAAGCGGCGAGAGAGGCGACATGCGAATCAAACAAGTCTGCGCCCATGCCGGCAACGTCACCCACGTTATCGCCGACGTTATCCGCGATAACGGCAGGGTTTCTTGGATCATCTTCAGGAATACCTAATTCCACTTTACCGACTAAGTCAGCGGAGATATCAGCGGTTTTAGTAAAAATACCACCGCCTGCTTTTGCAAATAAAGCTAAGCTAGAAGCACCAAAACTAAAACCTAATAATAACGTTGAGTTTTGAGTGAGTAAAAAGACTAAAGCAATTCCAAGAAGAGAAGTACCAACAACCGCCATGCCCATGACGGCTCCCCCACGGAAGCCATTCAAAAAGCTTAAACGAATGCCTTTTTGAGCCGCTTCAGCGGTTCTGGTATTCGCAATCGTGGCGATTTGAATCCCAATTTTACCGGCTATCGCACTAAATGTCGTACCCGCTAAATAAGCAATCATCATTTGTAAGTTCATGAGAAGGTTACTGACGATATCACCATCCCATAATGGTTTTGGTAAAAATACAAAGATAAGTAAAGCAACAACGCCTGCAAATTTCGCTAAGATGGTATATTCTTTTGATAAGAATGTATTCGCACCTTTACGAATCAATTCCCCAATGTTATGAATCTTTTCATTGGTAGCGGGTTGTCTTTTAACCCAAAAATAGAGCCATACCGCAAATCCAAAAGCAAGAAAAGCAATGACAATTGATAAAATTAAAAAACCTCTAAGCATTCCATCCATGTTTAAAAAGCTCCTTTTCATTGTAATTTTTCATTATGATATCATGAAAGCGCTTTTACTTCAAGATGTTCATCACAATTAATCAAGAAGACAAAATGAGATAACTATGTTATAATGATACTAATTATATTTCTTTGAGGTTTACTAAATGAGAGCAGAAAAGATTGATAAATTAGATCAACACGGGTTTT
>CAYIYY010000164.1:0-2946 GCA_964367605.1 uncultured Candidatus Izemoplasmatales bacterium
CGTACGGTGGTGTGAGAGGGGCGAAGTATGTTAAATATTAGCCTCTACTCGATTATTTAATTGTTGATACTTTTCGTTTTTCGATGAACTTCATATAGATGATTCTTAACGCGTTTAATACGCAAAGCAACGTAACGCCTACATCAGCGAATATTGAAAGCCACATAACCATCGAACCAAAGGCGGATAATACTAAGAAAGCTAATTTTACAGTCATTGAGAATATGATGTTTTGGGTGGCAATAGATCGCGTTTTTTTAGCGATATGAATCGCCTTTTCAAGCAGTGTTAAATCATCGTTTACAATGATAATATCAGATACTTCGATTGCTAAATCAGTTGCTGAACCCATTGATACACCAATATCAGCATTTTTTAGTAAAGGAGCGTCATTAATGCCATCACCGACATATAGACTAATTGAATTGGTTCTAATAGCATTGAATTTTTCTAATTTTTGTTCTGGCAGCAATTCTGAATAATATTCAATTCCACCTAGTTTTAAAGCGATATCTTTCGCAGAATCCTCATTGTCTCCGGTTAACATCACCGTATCATAATTCTTAGTGAGGCGTCTAACCGTTTCCATGGAGGTTTCCTTTAGTTCATCTTTTACGATAACATAACCGATATATACTTTATCTCTGGCGATGAAAGTATAAGAACCCACTGGCAATTTTGATTGATTAACTTCAACCCCATTATTCGTTAAGAATCGTTTACTACCTGCGAGAATTTCATGCCCATTTAGTTCTCCTGAAATACCATATCCAGGAATTTCTTTAACGTTTTGAATATCATAAATATCTTCTTTATAATATTCGACAATAGCCTCAGCAATCGGATGATTGGAGTACTTTTCAATTGAAGCAGCTAATTTAAGTGTTTCATTATCCGTATAATCTTTTACAAAGAACGCGCCATAAGTTAAAGTACCAGTTTTATCCATTGCGATGGTTTTTACATCAGTCAATGTATGTAAAAAGGTCGAACCTTTAAATAGAATCCCGTTTTTAGCAGCACTACCAATACCAGCAAAATATGATAATGGGACTGATAAAACTAAAGAGCAAGGACATGATATGACTAAGAAAATAGCTGCACGGTAAATATATCCCGTTGGTGTAGTGACATTACTGGGTTCAAAAATTAATCCGAATATAACAAGTAAAGCAGCTAATAACACGACAATTGGCGTGTATATTCTTGAAAACTGCGTAATAAACATTTCAGTTTTAGATTTGGCATTGGTTGAGTTTTCGATTAAATCAATAATCTTCGCCATAGTCGAATCTTGATATTCTTTTTCAGCAGTCATTTGTATGACATCACCAACACAAATGTTACCAGACATGACCTTCGTGCCGACTTCAGCATGTAATAGTTTTGATTCACCCGTTAAAGAAGAAGTGTTTAAACTAGTTGATCCTTGGGTAACAACACCATCAACTGGGATTCTTTCTCCGTTCTTGACAACGAGAATATCGCCAATTTTAATTTGCATTGGATCTTTTATGACAATTTTGTCATCGATTAATACGTTTGCATACTCTATTTTAATTCCCATTAAAGCAGTAATCTCGTTTTTTGACCTTTGAACTGCGAGTGTTTGTAAATGTTCACCAATAGAATATAGGATAATAACAGCGATGCTCTCTTCGTATTTTCCTAAGAACATGGCAGCGAATGTCGCAATGATCATTAACGTATTCTCATTAAAGAAGTTAAACTTTTTAAAACTCTTGATGAGTAATTTTAACAATCTTGATACTAAGAAAACATATCCAACCCAGTACATGACAAAAATTGCCCATTCAGGTAAGACAAGCTCATAATTCGTATTAAATATCATATTAAAATATTGAGGAATTCGGTAGATAAAAAATGTAATTGTGATGATTACCATACCAATTAGAACATAAAAATACTCACGTAAAAAACTGGGTTTTTTTTCAGCTTTACCCGTTCCATAATAATGCGTATCAATATTATCTTCAAGCATATCGACAATGCTCTTTATTTCTTTTAAAGCAGTTTCTTCATCATAATCATCTTTAAAATCTACGAGCAAGATTTGATTAGTATAGTTGAAACTTGCACTATTAACATATGATAGACGACTTGTTCTTTTCTCAATCTTATTGATACAAGTCGAACAAGTTAAATTTTTCATGACTATTTTTCGGACCATCGATTTCACCTATTATATAGTAAAATCCCTACCTCGGTAAGGGATACTTATAGTTATACTATAATACAATTATACTAACTATTTGATTTTTGTCAATTTTATCTCGAATTATCCAGATTTTATCAATCAAATTAACATGTCATCATCTTTGCAAAATCAGCTGTTTGTGGTAAAATTATATAGAATGGAGTGACTACTATGGATTGGGAAAAAATAGCAGAATCATATCGTAATGAATTTATTGAAAAAACACAAGCTTTGTTAAGGATCCCAACTTTACTAGAAACCTTTGATCCGGAAAATTTAGAAGCACCTTTTGGTAACCCAATAAGAGAAGCTCTAGATTGGTTTTTGTATATGGGTGAATCCGATGGATTTAAAATAAAAAATATCGATAACTATGCAGGTCATCTTGAAATGGGTTCAGGTAAAGAAGTTTTAGGTATTTTAGGACATTTAGATGTCGTTCCCACAGGCGGGAAATGGAGTTATCCTCCTTTTGGCGCAACCCTAGTAGATGGAAAAATATACGCTCGTGGAGCTATGGATGATAAAGGTCCTTCTATGGCAGCTTATATTGCTATGAAAATGGTCAAAGATCAAAATCTTAAACTCAATAAAAAAGTTCGGTTAATCCTTGGCTGTGATGAAGAATCCGGCATGAGATGTATTCGGAGATATTTAGAAAAAGAACAAATGCCAGATATTGGTTTTGCTCCTGATGCAGACTTTCCACTGATATATGGTGAAAAAGG
>CAYIYY010000165.1:0-2943 GCA_964367605.1 uncultured Candidatus Izemoplasmatales bacterium
ATTTGAAAGCCGCAAGGTCATACCGCGAAAATCGCCGTCATATCGCGATTTCCGCATCAAAATATGGCAATCCATTCGAAGATAATCCGATTGTGAATGAGTTAGACTTCGTCATTTTAGGTGCAACCGAAGTTGATCTTCATTTTAATGTCAACGTGACCACTGATTCCTTAGGTCAAATCATGGGTGGTTCTGGGGGCCATGCCGATACAGCGCATGGTGCAAAAGTGACGATCATTGTCACCAACTTGTTAAAAGCACGGTTACCTATCATAAAAAATAAGGTTACCTGTGTTACGACCCCAGGTGAAGATATTGATATCGTTGTGACGGAAAGAGGCATCGCCATTAATCCGTTAAGAACTGATTTAATTGAAAAATTAACCAAGTCAAAATTACCAATTTTAACGATCAAAGAACTCATGACGATTGCGCATGACATCGCCGGTATTCCTTCGTTCTATGAATTAAGTAAAGAACCCATCGGATATGTTAGATACCGCGATGGATCTATCATTGATACACTCTACAAAACAAAATAATTGAAGGAGGTTTCTATGATAAAACAAGCCTTTCTTGAGAAAGACAAACTTCGGATAGAACAATTTCTATCCTCTTTTGATTTAGGATTTTCCTATAACGATGATAGTTTCTACATGGAAGAAAATGATGATATCATCGCAACCCTGTCAATTGATCATCATATCATTAAAGGACTCGCTATCAAGGAAGATTACCGCGGCTTAAATCTAGCAGGAGAACTTGTAAGTCATGCAATATCCTTATTATCCTCAAGAAATATATACTCCTATCATGTATTTACAAAATCGATTTATAAAGATATTTTTGAATCGATGGGATTTCGGTTACTCGCAGATTCATCAGTTGTTGCCTTTATGGAAGGTGGTATCGATTCCATCGACCAAGTGATTTCAAATATCAAGAAAAAAGTCGAAGCTCATTTTTCGATTGATTTGATGCATAAAGATATGGGTTGTGTCGTTGTGAACTGTAACCCTATGACATTAGGTCATTATCAATTAATTGAAAAAGCATCGAAAGAACATGATTATTTATTGGTTTTTGTCGTTGAAACCGATGAATCCGTTTTTACCTTTAAAGAACGTTTTAGTTTAGTGTACTTAGCCTTAAAAGAATTTAGTAACATTTTGGTTTTACCCTCAACGTCCTATATTGTTTCTAAATCAACTTTCCCATCCTATTTTTTAAAAGTATTAGATGACCGGGAAAGAGAACATGCCAAATTAGATGCATTAATCTTTAGAGATTACTTCATGCCTGCTTTAAACATCCGTTTACGCCACGTAGGCGGCGAAACCGACGCAGTGATGGTTGCGTATAATCAAATCTTGAAAGATACGTTAAAAGCCAGTTTACAAGCCATCGAGCGATTCAAAGAAGAAGGCATCATTATCTCTGCTTCACTTGTCAGAAAATTGATGAAAGAAAATAAGATTGATGAAGCATTAACGTATGTACCAAAAGCGATTAGACCCTTGCTTAAAGGGATTATGATGGAGAAAAAATGACATTTATTGCCGATGAAATATTGAGAAACCGCGAACAGCGACACGATTTCATTCGTCCGTTTGTTGATCAGGGGCATATTGCTTTATCTTTAAAAGCCAATATCCCTGGCCCTGATAAACGGATTTTTGTTGCATACCTAGTGGTTGGTTATTATGAGAAATTATTAGCCAATATTGATTACGCAGAAAAGTTTCGAATGGAAGGTGCTGATGGACCTTCAATTGTCTATATCATCAAAGATACCGATCCATTAACGTTAAAAAAGCAAATGATCGAAATCGAAGAAACTTCCCCTTATGGTCGATTGGTTGATTTAGATGTTCACGCCGACTCCTTTCAATCACTGAACCGAGAATTTCCAAGAAAATGTTTAGTATGCGGTAAAAATGCGTTTGATTGTAGCCGTAATATGACACATCCAATGAATGAAGTCTTAGCGAAAGTAAATGAGATTGCTTTAAACGATTCATGTAAAATTATCATGGATTCAATTGATAAAGCCATGTCTTATGAACTCAATCTAGATCCCAAGTTTGGTCTCGTTACACCTTATTCCATGGGATCTCACAAAGACATGGATTATCAAATGATGTTAGAGGCTAAGAAGGCAATTATGCCTTATTTTGAAAAGATGTTTATCAGTGGTTGGGAAACGAAATCACTTTCTGTCATATTTAAAAACATCCGAGAAATTGGTTTACAAGCAGAAGAGGCAATGCATCAAGCCACAAACGGCGTCAATTGTTATAAAGGACTCATCTTCAATTTAGGCATTGTTTGTGCCGCTACGGGATTTGCATTTCAAAAGAAACGTCTTCTTGATGATATTTTTGACATCATCAAAAATATGACGTCTCCTTTAATTCATGACTTTAGTGCAAAAATTGATACCTCTGGATTAAGACTCTACCAAGAACATGGTATTGGTGGGGCTCGTATGGAAGCGATGCGAGGGATGCCAACCCTTCAAAAAATCAGTGAGTATTTAGAGGATTATTCCGATGCATCTCTCACAAAAGCTTTAGTAGAAGCCATTGTGTTATCTGAAGATACGGTTTTAGCGAAACGTGCTAAAAATCCACAAACCATGGAAATGGTTAAAGCGATGTTCAAAACACTCGATGTTTATGATAAAGACCAACTCGAAAAGATGACTTCCTGGTGTATTGCACAGGGATTATCCTTTGGGGGAGCAGCTGATATTTTAGTAAGCGCCATATTTTACCGTATCATCGATAATTTATGGCATTTCCAAAAAAATGAATTAATGAATAAAAATTAGTGGCATTTTGATGCTTGTTTTGATATAATCAATAATGCCCGGGAAGTAGCTTAGCTTGGTAGAGCGCTTGGATGGGGTCCAAGAGGTCGCAGGTTCAAATCCTGTCTTTC
>CAYIYY010000166.1:0-2928 GCA_964367605.1 uncultured Candidatus Izemoplasmatales bacterium
ATATTAGATTGAATAATTTTCCTTAAATCCTCTGTTTCTTTTCCAAAATACTCTAGCAAATCAATAAATAACTTATTTTCTTGGTATAAATCGTTTTGTGACTGAAATAAGATAGAAATATACGACTTAAGAGTCCCTTGATCAATTGTAATTGAGTTTAAACGCTCGATGTAATCAAATTGTTTTATTATGACATCCGATAAAAGTGCTTGGTATAAATCAAACTTATCCTCAAATCGGTAGTAAAAACTCCCCTTATTAAATTGGCTATTTTTAATAATTTCATTTAGTGATGCAAACTGAAATGGCTTTGAAGAAAACTCGTACAAAGTAGCAGAATATAGCGATGAATTAGACTTTAAAAAATATGTTTTATCTAACATTTAAATTACCTCATTTGTATTATACCAGTCGGTTTAGACCATATGGTATAATTATAATAGCTTAATTGAATTTTGTCAAGTTGATATAGACAATTAAAAAAGGATGTCCTTCCATTGAGGTTAATCAACTTCAAACATCCTTATTTGTTAAATTACATTACTTAAATCTTCTACCTAACTTAGCTAACAGAAATTCTTTTAATTTCGCTAAGTCTGAATCATTTTCGAACTTATTTAAGTCCACAATATGAGTCTTTTTGTTTACATCAAATATGATAAAGAACTCTTTATTTACTTGTATCCTTACAACTTCTTCGTATCTAAGAATCTTATCCTTAAGCCTTGAAATCTCTATTGATTCCTCAGTAAATAAATAATGCTGTACAACAGGGTTATCTACAATTGGACTTCTTTTTAAAGCTCTCATTGTTGTCAATTTTTGAATCACTACAGTCATTATAAAGTATCCTACTAAAATTCCAAGTAATATTAAACCATTTTGCCAACTATTGATTGAGAACATATAGATTGATAATGCCAATGTTACAAGAGCTATAATTAGGAAATTCTTTTTTAGAAAGTCGAGCAAATAGTACTTATTATAACGAAGAATTAAATCTTTGTCATATAATGTATGATTTTCAATATGCATAGTCTAAACTCCTTTCATTTGGCTTAAAGATTAATATGTTTAAATACTATTGGATAGAGTCCGATTCCAATAAATACCATAGCAAAGTATCTTAATGTGTCAAATAGTAAAGCTAATGAAGCTAAAAATAATTGTCCCTCTTCTAAATAATCTGGATCAATAATTAGCCCAAAAATCGCTTTTAATCCAATTCTTACAGCCATAACTATAGCTACACCAAGAACAAATCGAATCATGTTCTTCCATAGAACCTTGTGTTGAATGAAATTCACATACTTCTTTTCAAAACCAACTCCAACAACAAATCCACAGATCGTTCCTAACATGACAAGCGTTGATTCCAATTTATCATATAAATTCCTTGCATTACTCATTGTTGCATTGGCTTGAATTGTAAATAAAGTAATTATATAGAAAATTAAACCAAGCGCTAAAGCTCCATATAAAACGTACTGATATACCTTTGAAGTTATTTCATGTTTGCTAAAGTATTTATATCCTGCCCAAGATATTCCAACTCCCAGTAATCCACCGACAATAACATCGGATAAGAAGTGAACACCTAAATACATTCTGCTTATTGCAACAGCAACTATAATCACTACTGATATAATGGTTAGCCATTTTTTCTTAAACCAAATCGCAACACCGCTGAATATACTAGCTGCTCCTTGAGTATGTCCACTTGGGAACGAATACCCTCCAGCTGTTTGTTGTCTAATTGCGTCTACTCTGCTATCAACGATATAGGGTCTTTCACGCATTACGAGCGTTTTAATAAATGCATTTAACACCAATGATATAAAAACGGTTATTCCAAGCTTTTCTGCTGTTTTTTTGTCATAGCTCCAATACAAATAGCCTAAAATTGCGATAATGACTAATTCTTCTCCAAACATCGTGATAAATTCAAATAACGAATCTAAGAAATCACTTCTAAAAGACTGTAACCATAAAATAATCTCAATTTCAAAACCCATGGTAATATCCTTTCTATTTTATATATTTATCTAAAGCAACAGCCACACCATCAAAATCATGTGATAATGTAACATAATCAGCCGCTGCTATGACATTTGGCTTTGCATTCCCCATTGCGACACCTAATCCAGCATACTGAATCATTGTCATATCATTTTCTTCATCGCCAAAAGCGATAATCTCTTCTCTACTAATCTTCAATACGGTAGAAAGATATTCTAAAGCGTGTCCCTTTGACCCTTCCTTATGAAATATCTCTAATAATTGATCATTGCTTTTAACGACTGAATAATTTGTAGAAATAGATTCAGGAAGGTTACTTTTAAAGTGGTCTAGTCGCAATTTATCGTGGTATAGAAGAATTTTATATACATCCTCAATCTGGTCATAGTGGTTCATGTCTATTTTTACAACTGTCGTATCTTTCGATTGATGTGACGCTAGGGACATTTCAATATCATGTGATAAAAACAATTTATTATCGCCAAACACATGGAACTTTAAATCGGTTTGTCCAATCGATTGGATAATGTTCTGAACATCTTCTTTATGTAGACTCATCTTCATTAAGACAGTAAAAGGATTCGTCTTTACGGTTAAAACACCATTATAGCAAATAAAATAGGCTTTGTGATATGATAAAAGATTTAACGGTTCAATCAATCTTACAATTTCACCATAAGTTCTTCCGGATGCAATCACAATGACTTTATCGAGTGCTTTTAGTCGTTCAATCGTATTAATAGTTTTTTGGGTTAAGACTGATCTTGAATTTAATAAAGTACCATCTAGATCTGTTGCAAATAATTGATATGCCATGCTACACCAATCCCTTATAATTCATCTAGTTAATTGTATCACTTAAAGCATCGTTTTACAATGCCAATAGCACAAGTTAGCCCTCTTAGAATA
>CAYIYY010000167.1:0-2922 GCA_964367605.1 uncultured Candidatus Izemoplasmatales bacterium
TAGTTTTTATTTTCTATATTTATGTAATTTCGTTTCAAAATCGAGGGGTAACGGTGAAGAAAATTCTAGATACTCCTTGGTTCTTGGATGGGTAAAGCCTAAGACGGCAGCGTGTAAATATTGCCCAAAATCAGAGTCAGAACCTTTTTTCGAGTAAACTGGGTCACCAATTACTGGATGACCAATAAACGCCATGTGAACCCGAATTTGATGGGTTCTGCCCGTTTCTAACACACACTTCACAAGTGTCGCGTCTTCGAAACGTTCTAAAACCGTAAAATGGGTGACTGCGTGTTTACCACTATCTGAGACTTTCATTTTCTTGCGATCTTTAAAATCTCTACCAATAGGGGCGTCAATTTTACCGGTCGTGTTATTAATTCGACCTGCCACTAAGGCAATATATTCTCTTTTTGTGACTTTCGCTTTTAATTCATCGGCTAAGATGCGGTGCGATTCATCGTTTTTCGCAACCATCAATAACCCACTCGTATCTTTATCTATACGGTGAACAATCCCAGGTCTTAAGGGGTGTGATCCCGTTGATAATTGGTTGATATGATACAAAAGGCCATTTACCAGCGTATGCTCATAATTGCCAGGAGCGGGATGAACGACCATTCCAGAAGGTTTATCCACGACTAAAACGTCATCATCTTCATAAACGATATTCAAGTCTAACGGTTCTGGGAGTAAATCCATTTCAAAGAATGGAATTTCAGTGATTTGAATGAGATCGTTGACTTTAACAACATAGTTAGATTTAGTGGATTTCCCATTGACGTTTAACGACTCTTGAGTAATTAATTTTTGGACGAGCGTTCTTGAATACTGAGGAAATAGCAAAGAGATGAATTTATCAATCCGTGATAATTCGTCTGTTTCAGTAACCTCATATTCGACTGCATACTCAAGCTCTGTTAGCATCAGCTTTCACCCTTTTTGGATCTAAGATAAATTGATCAAACATAAAAATCGATATACCGACCGTTAAACACATATCCGCAACGTTAAACACATAATCCCAAATGCCTCTAAAATCTAAAAAATCAACGACTTTGTGATCGGGTTGAAAAATCCTATCGATAAAATTTCCCAACGTACCCGCAACCAATAAAGCAAGAGCGATATTATATAACCATTTGCGCTTATCTTTCCAGTTGTTAGTAATAAACATATAGGTGAACAATCCAATGGCAATAATACCGAATCCAATAAAGATCAAATAATTATAGCCTGAATCTCCGCCTAACCCGAACACGGCCCCTGGATTTCTAACATAGGTAAAATGAAAGAAATCTTGAATGACAGGAATGGTATCTCCTATACTTTCAAAAGTTGTGACAACCCAAGCTTTTGTTAATTGATCGATGAGGACGAGTGTCACAAAAATGACAATGTATACAATCATATAAGACTCCTTTTAAACCCACAAAATCGGGATGATTATCGTGATAAATAAAATACCGATAATAAGCATAATCGACATCCAAAAGATGGAATGTGCCATCATGATATAACGGACGTCAGACACGTGGTCTGGCTTTTTTAATTGTAATGCTTTTGAAGCTAATTTATTGATAACATAGACATTGAACATCGCCGTAAAGGTGATGATAACGACAAACGTATAGAGTTGATATATAAAAATCATGACGATTTCGGCGAGGATAATATAGACTGGCACAAAGATTAATAATCCATAGAGTATTCCTCCCATTAAAGAGTCCAGAATGGCTTTTAATCCATATTCAGCTTTTAATTCTCTCCACTTCAACAAAATAGTCTTCATATTAATCCCCCAATCCTTGTAAGTAATCTAAGGCATCTTGGAAGGTAGCGACAGGCACTAACCAACCAGTGGGATCAATATTCAGTTCTTCACAAGCTTTTAAAGCTTCTTGATAATTATCATAAGTATAATTATTATCCAAATTAGGGATAAAGAAGACATCGACCTTATTTAAATAGGCAGTCGCTATTTTTTGCTTCACACCACCGATATAACCAACGCTTCCATCATATTGAATGGTCCCTGTACCAGCAATTTTTAGCCCTTGGGTAATATCTTCAGAAACTAACATATTATAAATTGCTAAGGTTTGTAATAATCCGCCGCTCGGTCCGCCAATATTAGAATTAGCAACAGCGTATTCAGGAAAAGTTGTTTCACGGTTCACGATATAGGCAGTCCTAAATGTAATACCGAATTTCGAAGTCTCGGGATCTTTCGTTAAGGTCACCGTGTATTCTTCACCTTCAGCATGTTTAAACGTAAAGTCATAGGAGTCTTCTAGAAGGGTATTGCTTGCGATATCATCAATCGACGTAATCGTTCCAAAATCGCCTACAAGCGAAATGAATTCATCGCCGAAATTAATCAAATCATAATTAGATAAATACGTTGCTTTCCCAAAAACAAATACTTTTTCGACATAATCGATGACAATATCAGAATTATCATTGCTCGCTGCTTGAAAAGCAACAATGATAGAAGCATCCACAGAAGTATATTTATCCCAATAACTGATTTGAGAAATTTCTTCGTTAGTATAATCTGCGTAAGATCCTGTCAATGCGTCAATAGTTGTGTAAGGACTGAAGTACCCTACCATAAACTGAAAGAAACTAGGACGATTTAAAACGACGATATATGTCGTTGATATTGAACCTTGAGTTTCTTTACTTTCATTATATTCAACGTCAATTAAACTTTCAACTTCAGTTAATCCCCCCGGTGCATCGACATAGTATTCAATCGGATAGATTAATAAAAACATCAAGCAAATATAAGGGATAATAAGAAGTTTTACAATAGGCCAAGCTTTTTCAGTTAGTTCATTCATCAATAATCACCGACAAGTTAAATTTTTCTAGCTTTCTAGTGGATACGTTAGCGGCTTTTAACATCCGTTTTGAAGC
>CAYIYY010000168.1:0-2907 GCA_964367605.1 uncultured Candidatus Izemoplasmatales bacterium
GATTACATCATCTTTTTTTGCCATCGAATCTCTCCTTTTAAATCTTTGTCAGTATGTCGTAACCATCTTGAGTCACGAGTACCGTGTGTTCATAGTGTGCGCTTAAACTGCCATCGATTGTTTTCGTTGTCCAGTTATCGCTTAACACTTTGACTTCTTTGCGACCACTATTAATCATTGGCTCAATAGCGAGTGTCATACCAGGTCTTAAAGTAATGCCTTTCCCAGGTAACCCGAAATTCGGGATTTGTGGGTCTTCATGCATGACTTTGCCAATACCATGACCGACAAATTCTCTCACAACAGAACAACCTTGGCTTTCAGCGTAGACTTGAATTGCATGGGATACATCTGATAAGCGGGCGCCCGGTTTAACCATTGAAAGACCTTGAAATAACGCTTCTTCAGTCACTTTCATCACATGTGACGCTGTCTCAGAAACTTCACCGCAAGCATACGTCCAAGCAGAATCGCCATGGTAGCCTTTGAGGATCGCTCCAATATCGACAGATACGATATCACCTGATTTTAAGAGTTGACTTTTAGAGGGTATGCCATGAACGACAACGTCGTTGACACTAATACATGAGCTAGCGGGGAATCCATTGTAATTTAGAAACGATGGGATTGCACCTAGTGAACGAATCGTATTTTCAACGACTCGGTTCAACTCATCGGTCGATACGCCAGGTTTGATATGCTTGGCGACTTCTTGATGAGCAATGGCGACGACTCTCCCCGCTTCTCTCATGAGGTTTATTTCTCTTTGCGATTTAATGGTGACCATTTTTTTCACCTAACTTTTGTACGATGTCGTTAAAAACGTCATCGGATGATCTTACACCATCAATCACCATCAATTGGTGACGACGTTTGTAATAATCGAGTAAAGGTTTTGTCTTTTCGTTATAAATTCTTAATCGGTTCAACACCGATTCTTCTAAGTCATCAGCTCTTTGAATGAGTTTCGTGCCACAAACGTCACATGTACACTCAATTTTAGGAGGATGATTTTTAATATGGTAAGTTGCGTTACAAGAAGGACAAACTCTTCTGCCTGCCATTCTTTCTAATAGAATCGAGTCATCAACTAAGACGTTAATAACCGCTGTAAGCGACATACCGAATTCTTCAAGCATTTGGTCTAAAGCAACCGCTTGGGCTTTGGTACGGGGGTATCCGTCAAGCATGAACCCATTTGGAAAATTGCCGTTAGCCAAAACATCTCTAACGATGTTGTTGGTCAAATCATCGGGCACTAATTCCCCCTGGGAAATATACTTAGCCGCTTCAATGCCAATGGGCGAACCCTTGAGCATTTCTTCGCGGTAGATATTCCCAGTCGAAATATGTGTTAATTGATAATGGCGAAGCAATCTTTCAGACTGCGTTCCTTTACCGGCTCCCGGTTTGCCCATGATCAACAAGTTTAACATGGTAAAATTTATTCTCTCATGAAACCAGCGTACGTTTTTTCTTGCGTATCGGTTTCAATCTGTTTCGCTGTTTCCAAAGCCACACCCACAATAATTAAGAGTGAGGTTCCCCCGATTTGAGCATAGGTATGTCCTAAAATCATGGAAGTAACGATTGGTAATGCAGCGATCAAGACTAAGTATAATGCACCGATGACAGTCACTCTGAAGAGTGTCTTGGTGATATAGGTTTCTGTTTCCAAACCCGGTCTGACGCCTGGAATGTAAGCATTCTGTTTTTGTAAGTTTTCCGCGATATCTTCGGGTTTGACTAAAATGAATGAATAGAAGAATGTGAAGACCAATACTAAGATCATATAGATGACAAAGCCAATCGGTTGATCATAAGCAAAGATCTGATTGATCCAGTTTTGAGCGCTGACAGCCGCATCAGAAGTTCCCCAGCCAATATAATTAAATACGGTTGTTGGTAAACTGAGCAGAATTGAAGCGAAGATAACTGGAATAACGTTTGCAGTGTTCAATTTAATCGGTAAATTTGAATCTTGTTTACCAGTGAATTTTGAACCAGCTGGACGGTTAGCGTATTGAATTGGAATCTTTCTTGTGGCACCTTGCATATAAGTTACACCGACTAAAACGACGATAAACATTAAAATACTCACACCAAATAAGAGATATCCGTTCCATGCGCCTTGACCGGCATAAACGTTTTCACCCATAACACCATTAGGATCAGATACATAGTATTGAATTAATGATGCGATGGTTCCTGGGAAGGAAATAACGATACCACCCACGATTAACATGGATGAACCGTTGCCAATGCCATGCAATGTGATTTGGTCGGCTAACCAAATCATGAACGCGGTTCCTGCTGTTAAAACAACAGCGATGTATACATACACGAAGAACCATAAGTTACGTCCGTTGGCAGTAGCCCAGTCAGCGACACCAAATTGGAATAGTGAAGCTTGTTGGGAATGGAAAGCAAATGTCATTGCTAATGCTTGAACAAAAGCAAGTCCCATTGCAATATAACGAGTCAGTCTAGCTGTTTTTTGTCTTCCAACTTCGCCTTCTTCGCTCCACTCTTTTAATACGGGAATGATATCCATTTGTAACAATTGGATAACGATTGAAGCCGTAATATAAGGGCTGATACCAAGGGCAATAATGGAATAATTTCTTAATGCGTCACCGCTGATTGAGTTAACGATTCCTAAGAATCCGCTATTATCGAATAAATCGGCTAAAGCGGTTGGGTCAATCAAAGGCATTGTGACGTAAGTTAACAATTTGAAAACTAGAAATGCTAATAAAGTAAATCCGATTTTTTTCAGAATGTCTTTATTCTTAAAAACTCGTTTCAAAGTTTCCATTGTTAAATCACCTCGATTGTTCCACCAGCTGCTTCAATAATCGCTTTCGCTGACGAAGAAAATTTATGTGCTTGAACCGTGAGTTTAAC
>CAYIYY010000169.1:0-2904 GCA_964367605.1 uncultured Candidatus Izemoplasmatales bacterium
ATCTGTGGGTCCTTGCCATGTTCAAAAAGTGAGACCTTTTGATTTAAACAATACCATTGTCGATATTAAGAAGACGTTTTTAGGGGGCATTATCTATCGTTCTGCCCGTAAACAAGCCTTTAAAGCGATGAAAGATATGGATAATGATTCTAAATTAATGGTAGAACGTTCCTTAGGTGAAACGCCGATGCGAGCGATGGTTGTATTTAGCGGTGGAATGCTGAAGATGAAAACAATGTATGGATTACTTGCCCTCATCAATCATCAACCGTTAAAAGCGTTAAAACATTTCATAGGGAGAGATTAATATGATAAAAAAAGCTTGGTATAAAGAAGGTGTCGTTTATCAAATCTATCCCCGTAGTTTCAAAGATTCAAATGGGGATGGAATTGGTGATCTCCGTGGAATCATTGAAAAAGTTCCTTATTTGAAAAGTTTAGGCGTGTCGATTGTTTGGCTATCGCCCGTCTATCAATCACCAAATGATGATAACGGCTATGATATCTCCGATTATAAAGCGATTCATCCTGATTTTGGGACGATGGCTGATATGGATGAACTCATTGAAGTATTACATAAAGTCGATATCAAAATCGTGATGGACTTAGTCGTTAATCATACCTCTGATGAACATGAATGGTTCCAAAAATCAGCTCAAAAAGAACCGGGATATGAAGATTTCTACCATTGGAAAAAGAATAAAGGTAACTGGAGTAGTTTTTTTGGGGGAGAAGCTTGGACTTATCACGAAACTAGAAAAGAGTATTACTTGCATCTTTTCAGTAAAAAACAACCCGATTTAAATTGGGATAAGCCAGAAGTCAGAGAAGCCGTCAAAGACATCGTCAAATATTGGCTTGATAAAGGTATTGATGGTTTTCGATGTGATGTCATTAACCTCATTGGGAAAGAAGATGGTCTTCCTAACGGAAAGTTCAATTTGATTTTAAGAGGCAGGGAACATTATCTCAACCATCCGAAAAGTCATCAATACTTACAAGAATTAGCCAAAGATGTATTAAATCAATATGATTGTTTTACCGTAGGAGAAACAGGATTTACCACCCCTGAAATTGCTTGTTTATATCAAAAAGAAGATTCAAGAGAACTCGACATGATGTTTCAGTTTGAACATATGGCCGCTGACAATCATTTCGTCAAATGGTTCCCAAAGAAGTTCAAACCGATGAATTTAAAAAAACCATTGTCTAAATGGCAAAATGGGCTTAATGGCAAAGGATGGAACACACTGTATTTAGAAAATCATGATCAAACCAGAAGCGTATCAAGATTTGGTCATCCTGATTGGTATAGTGAGTCAGCGAAAATGCTCGCGACGATGCTTTACTTCCAACAAGGAACGCCTTTTATCTATCAAGGTCAAGAAATTGGCATGACCAATGCGAATTTCACGGAGTTAAGTGATTATAAGGATATTGAATCATTGAATATTTACCGACTCGCTAGAAAAAAACTTCTTTATTCACACCGTAAAACGATGAGATTGTTAAATTTGGCTTCTAGAGATAATGCGAGAACGCCGATGCAATGGGATGATTCAGCGGACGCGGGGTTTGGCAGCGACAGACCCTGGTTAAAAGTCAATTCAAATAATGTGACCATCAATGTAAAAAATAACTTACGAGATGACAATTCAATCCTCAAATACTATCAAAAGATCATTCAACTTCGAAAACAGTATCCAGTCATCGTCTATGGTGACTACCAAGATTTGCATTTCAAAGATAAGAATCTATATTTGTATCAAAGATCATATAACGATGAAAGAATGATTGTACTATGTAATTTCTCAAACAAATTCATTAATATACCTGACGATATCAACCTAACAGGATACACAAATATACTATCAAATACTTTATCAGAAGAAACGTTGTTAAGTCCTTATGAAGCAAGAGTATATTATCAAAAATCCACAAAAAAAGCCTAAAAATAAATTTAGGCTCTTTTTTTTGAATAATTTAATTGAGTTTTAATACTTTTGGCATCTCTGTCAATGTAAAGGTTGATGAATTGATCTTATATGTGTTTGAACCATCGCCTTCGATTTGTTCAGGATTGGTGAAATAAAGTTCGCTGTTGCCTTTCACTTGTACACCTAGTAAAGACACAATGTTAATAAATATTTTAATTTTCGAGAACTCATTGATTCGACTTCCTTCATAAAACACAGAATCATCTGAAATAATTAAATTGATAATAACATTACTTCTTTTCGTATGTTCGTTATAAAGGATGAAGGCTTTACTTTCTCTTTGAGAAGCTGGGGTAACAAATTCATAATTAACACCATTTCTTTCAAACCTTAGTTTCTCAAAGGTAATACTTGAAACAATTTTACCCTCTACGACACGAAATGGAATTTTTAATGAAACAAAGTGGTAACTCTCGGGATGTTTGAAAATATGATTTTCATCAAGACCATCTAATATCATGTGGAATTCCATGCTATGTCTTAAAAGGAGTCGGTCGATGTATCGGGGTGATTCTTCATAAATAAGCATTCTATCCATAAACTCGATGATTGAATAGTTGGCCGATGCGAACGTTTGTTCTCTAAATAGTTCAGCACGTTTGTTAGTGTCGTCATTATACTTTACAACCGTTTGATTATGTAACAAGATAAGCAAACTAAAGAGCATGCTGGAGACAAAGGATGAAAAAGCAACAAAAAGAGTTGCGATGCGAATCCCAATAACATTAAATGTTCGGTCAAGATAATCTCCAATAACTAACATGCCTAAAGCAATTAAAAAAACGGTGGATGAAACGATGCCAATCACGACAAATATGGTTGTTTTTTTATTTTTCATTTTAATCAATAACGTCCTTTTTTGAATAATTCAAACTAATATATATTATAACATATAATAATATTAAAT
>CAYIYY010000170.1:0-2883 GCA_964367605.1 uncultured Candidatus Izemoplasmatales bacterium
AATCGATATATTCAAATATGACTTCAATGTGTTTTTGGTTAACCATAATTTCACCTTTAATAATTTTAACATAACCACTTTAGTTATTCAACAAACAAATACTAAGGTATTTGAATCAAAGATAAACGAAAAAAATCAAAATATGATACAATAATGTTGGTGAGAAATGATGAAAAAATTCATGCGAAAGCTAATTCATGGCTATCAAGCGGCAACACAAGGAAAACAACCAACGTGTAGATTTCATCCCTCGTGTTCAAACTACGCAATCCAAGCTTATGAAAACTATAATTTTTTCTATGCAACAATTTTAACAATCTGGCGAATCCTTAGATGTAATCCTTTTAATAAAGGCGGATATGATCCAATACCGAAATACAAAAAGATACTTAAAGAAGAATTAAAAGCTGAAGCTGAGAAAAATAAGGACGCTAATGAGTAGCGTCTTTTTTTTCAGTTTCAGGTTGGCAGTTTGTTGGTAAATGATTATGATCGTGTTCATCTGTTGTCTTGTCACCGATAAAGTATTTTAACTGTTCTGGATCAATCTCCGCACATTCGATTAATGCATTTCTTGAAACAAAAGGACCAATTAATTGATATAAAATACCCGCAAGTAAAACAACGATGAAGATAACTTCGCGCCAGTATTCAGGTAAGGACTCGTTGTGTAAGACGATTTGAGCCATACCAATTGAAACGGTTGCTTGAGGTAATAAACAGCGAACTAAGTACTTAATGACAGATTTTGGGGTTTCTTTAACTTTGGCTCCTGTGAAAACACCAAGTTGTTTTCCTATGACCCGTACAACGGCATAAAGAACAGAAATGACAACTAATAACCAAATCGCAACCGATGTTGATTCAATCGAAATAACTAATTGTACGCCAATTAATGCAAAGAATATAAGAATGAACGGCGGCGTGAAATTATCGACGACTTCATCATTTGCTTTTCTAACATCTTTCGTTGTGAAGTTTGTTAAGAAAATACCTGCAAACATTGACGTTAAAATTGGTGATAAAATAAAGGACGTTTCACCAATATGATAAGTATGAGAAGTTAGTGCAGTCATTAAAACGATAGCAAACACAGTCCCCATCAAAAAGAACTGTTTATGGTCTGTTTCCTTTTTATACGTAAAATTAATAAAATATGCCAATACAGTACCGACAACCGCCCCTACTAAAGCAGAACCAAATATTTCAAAAACCGGTTCCCATATTAAGGCGTTCGTAGAAACGTTAGAATGATTATTAACCGCTGTAGCAATTGCAACAACCACAGAAAATAAGATAACACCTAGAATATCATCCATACCGATATGCGGCATAATAGCGTCAGTTAAATGTCCTTTAGTTTTATACTTACGAGTTAACACCATAATCGTTTCAGGTGAAGTTGCCATGGCGATAACACCAATAATTAGTGCAATCTCCCATGGAGCTTTAAACAATAAAAATAATATCATGACTAATCCGACAGTAAATAACGCTTGAAATAAGACGATTACAACCACTTCAGAAAAACCATGCATAAATTTCTTTCTATGTAGTCTCGTTCCTAATTCAAAAACGATGAAGCCTAAAGCGAGATTGCCTAGAACACTTAATGAATCATAAATTGATTCAAGATTAACCGATAGTAAAAATAGACCGATTAATATTCCCGAGACGAAATAACCGGTAATCGATGGAATTTTTACAAGTTCCATCAATCTTCCTAAAATAGCACCCAAACCGATAATGAGCGCTAAAATGAGTAAAGCTGAATAAAATGATTCGTTAACTAGTGATAAAAACATCATAAAATACCTCGTAATTATATTTTGACCCGAGACTATTATAACATTGAATACAAATAAATCAAAGGGTGAATAGACTCTCACCTTTAATAAAAAAATAAGCTGTCAAAGACAGCCTAAATATTGTATTAATTATCTTTCAATCGGACCATTATAACTCATAATACCACCTAAATTAGTGATATTCGTATAGCCCATTTGATCTAACATATGTGCTGCTTGAGTGCTTCTTCCACCAGACAAGCAATAAACAAATACTTTTGCATCTTTATTAGGAACAATTTTTGATATTAATTGTAGGTTTTCTACCGGAACATTGACTGCCTTAGGTATACGACCGCCTCTAAATTCTTCTTTCGTCCTAACATCAATTAATTGAATAGTTGGATCTGCTTGCATTTCACTTATTACTTTACTCATTGATAGGCTTTTAATTCTTCTTGAAAAAATGGACATTCTTACACCTCATATAATAGAATTTTATGACGGCTATACTATAACAAAGACAATATTTAAATGCAAGCAAGTTGCTTTATTATAAGCAACAAAAAAATCACGCCTTTTGGACGTGATTTATTTGCTTTTATAATGTCTAATGTAACCGGTGCTAATACAATTTAGCACCCTACTAATATTTTAGCACCCTATCTAGCATAAAACCCTTCACTCAGACTATTCTTATTGAATATTTCCCTTAACTTATCTCTTGTATAACCCTTTAGCCCCTCTGGGTGATCAATTCCAATTGTATTACTATCACGCCAAGAAATTTGCACAATTATGGTTTGTTTGCTTCCCAAATGATCGTTTCCAAATCCACCTTGATTTAAAACCTGGGTTACCCATGCTAAAACTTCACTGTCCCTTGCAGAGATATTATGTGAAACACTTATTTTGTTGTTATTAATTTCTACAATCAAATAATACTCAAACAAAAATAACTGGAATGCTTTCTTTAAATCATTTTCTAGTTCTTTCTTATTGTAAATCAATCTATTCCCATATGTCTTTTTATAGTAATCTCCCATTTTATTATCTCCTATACATGTTTTTTACTACACTAATTTATCTTATATAT
>CAYIYY010000171.1:0-2879 GCA_964367605.1 uncultured Candidatus Izemoplasmatales bacterium
ATATAGAGCAGTTAAAACAAAATAAAAATTCAAAAAATTTCATAATATTTGCGAAGAAAAAAGAATGGAATTTCCATTCTCTCATTCTTGTTTATCCCTAATTATTCTTCTAATGTTATCAAGTTCAGCATTAAGCTTTGATAACTCTTTTGTTGCTGCTTCAATTTTCTTCATCATATTACCTTCAGCAATTCTTAGTTCAGCAACAGACATTTTCTCAGGATTTTTTTTCAAAGGGTTTAAACTACTAAGCACGTCCATTATAGAATCTCCTTTCGTATCAATTTTTGTTTTTAACTATTATCCAAATGACTAGTACAAAAACTCCCGTAATTCCAAATGCGATAACTAAATCCCACCAATAGTTTCCGGTTGCGTTAAATTCCCCAAAAAGAGCAAAAATAGGAAGAACAGGTATAAAAACAACTGCTAACAATTTTTGGATCCCATTATTGAATATTTCCTTTATCAAATCAATAAATTTATCCATTTAGTCAACCCATTCATACTTTACTCTAAGGAAATTTTGATTCCATGAAATAAGTTCATCTTTCATCAATCTTCCTACAACAATTGAAGGTAAAACTTTAATACTTTTTGCAAACTCCAGTATTCTACTATCTGAAAAATCTCCAGTTTCGATAAATGAATCGTAGTCTGTTGGAGATATCAAAATATTTCTTGCAAATTCGTCGGCGGCTTGTTCAATATCTGTTGCCTTTGATTGATCATTTTGGTCAACTAAAAAATCTTTATTTAAAACGTGGGCAATCTCATGAAAAAGTGAGAACCAAAATGTATCAGCATATTTATTTCTAATTGTCATTGCAATCATTACCTTATCATTTTTAGTTTTGACTGTCAATCCGTTAATGGGTGCCTTAGTAACATGCTTCTTGACTGTAAATAAAACACCACATTCATTTAATACTTTTCTAATAGAATCAACATGAGTCAAAGGTTCAGTAAGCATGATACTCTTTATATAATCTAATTTCGAATTTAAAAGCTCAATATTTAGAGGTTTTTCGGTTTGATTCTCACATTCTTTTTCTGATAAATATTGCCATGCATACATTATGTATTTACTAGTATCAACAGAAAATTGGCCACGATAGAACCCAGTATTTAATTTTTCAATTGAAACTAAGTTGCTAACTCCTAACAAACGTCTTAGTGCCCAAACTCCAAAAGAATCACTTGGAGTATTCAAATCATTACCTGTTATAACTTCAACAGGTTTGATTATTTCTTTTGCTATTTCAATCTCAAGTTTTGAAATATTATTAATTTCATTAAAAGATTCCACCTCTAAATCGTAATTAATTTGAAGATTTTTCCAAAAAGAAGATGGTATATCAAGTGCATTTTCTAAGCTTAGAGCTAGTTTTGCTGATATAGATTTTTTGCCATTAATCACAGTAGAAATGTGTTTTTCAGTAAATCCAGTTCTAATCGCAAGTTCCTTTTGAGAGATTCCACGATCCTCCAATATTTCTGAGATGGTTTCACCTGGATGAATCAATAAATCAGGGGATGTATGATGTAATTTTTGAACCATGATAATTTTCAACTCCTTTTATAATTATTTTCTTACAAATTTGTAGTGATGCCATAGACATATCATCACTAATTGGACATATTACAAGTCTAATGCTGCCAGTAATATGAACTCCATAACAGTTAGCTTTGTCACCTAAAAGTGGATGTGGCTTACCTAAACCTGAACGGATATAATCCGCAAAATTATCAAAAGCCTTTATTTGTTCATACTTTTTTTTGACAAGTTTTGTGAAAACAGAATCAGTTCTTTTTTTCATAAGATCAAAGTCATTAAAAAGTGTCTCTACAATTTTATTATCGTACTCTATTTCCACTCGTTCCATCCTCTCTTACCATTCGGGTAACTCTATTATACCACTAAAACCAGTATTGTCAAATAAAATATTACCCAAATGGTAATTTAATAGTTTGGATTTTAGTAATAAGCCTTGCAAGTGAGTTATTGTTGATTCAACATATTTCAAACTGAAATTAAGCATATCTTCCAATTGATGTTTGCATTAAATTTTGACTTTGATTTACAAGTGCTTTCGATTAAAGATTTTATGTTTAATACATTTTTGTAAACCTCTGTATCTAACATGTTATCACCTATTTTAATAACAAGCACATAGCTCTTTGGATCTGCAACAACCATAACATCAAATATGTCCTTAATCGTATCCATTGGTAATTCTTTCATAGGCAGTTCAATAGAAGAAATAGCTTTTTTGATATCTTTAATTCGTTTCAACTTATCTTTAAAAGGTATTGTTTCATCTTCAATCTTTATGTACTGAATACTTAGCTTAATGATTGATTCTTCAAGCTCGAGCATTAAACTTTGTTCAGTTTCATCAAGTTCTGGTTTCTGCTTTAACATGAAGTATTCTTTTTTATAGGATCTAATTTTTTCTTTATTAGTCTAATTGCAATTTCTTTAAATATTGGTTTAAACTTAGGCGCATATTATGTATATAAAACCACAACAGCAATTGCGATATCGTCAATTATTGGCATATCGTTGTGGTATGTACTAACTGAAATCTATATGGTCAGGAATCATCATGTAAAATGGAAGTTAAATAGTGTAATACTTCTTCTAGGCGTTATAGCATTTTATACAATTACTATAATTAACAATTTTATTATTTCAGGGCTAATATATGGCACAGTAATATTGATTGTTATTTTCTTTGCCTATAGAAGAGAAATTATTAAATTTGTTAACGGGAAATTATCAAAAAGAATGTAAGCGTCAAATAACGGACGGATTTCATTGTACATCCTAAACTGCTAAGATTAAAATAAAAAGGCGGTTTATCAAATGAAATCAA
>CAYIYY010000172.1:0-2851 GCA_964367605.1 uncultured Candidatus Izemoplasmatales bacterium
GCTTCATTGAAGTCCTTCTAATTATAAATATATTTAATTATTTTTGTTTGATTTTATTAAAATAGAGATGATAACCTTCAGCGCCATAGATGAGTGATTTATTGACCCGTGAAATCGTCGCAGTTGAGGCTTTTGTTTCAAGAACGATTTCGGTATAAGGTCGTTTATCAGTGAGCATCTTCGCTACTTTTAAGCGTTGCGCCATGTCAAAAATCTCTTTGATGGTGCATAAGTCTTCAAAGAAGCGGTAGCATTCCTCTTTTGTTTTTAAGGTTAAAATAGCTTCATAGAGTTGATCTATATCCTGATTACCAAATTTCGATTGATACATGTTATCGCCTCACTTTACTCTATTATATCATTAAATCGTTAAATCGATATTTTCAATTATTATTTTAGGTTAAGTTTTTTTATATCACTTGATTAATCTATCTTTTTTGGTATACTTTTATTAATTTGAATAAATGGTATAATTATTTTGGCCTATAAACACTGTTGGAGGTTACTTATGAATGACATCAAAGTGGCAGAACAATCAAAACTTGAATACGTTGAATCCCTCATCTCAAAAGCAACTGACGCCGAACTACGCAGTACGGAAGAATCTTTAAAGCTTGCGAGTGAAGCGTTAGAATTATCGAAAAAGTATGGCTTTATCAAACAAGAAGCAAGAAGTTTGCTTCGAATTGGTCGTTGTCATTGGATTAACAGTAACTTTGATAAAGCCATCGACTATTTAGGCCAAGCTTTAGATATCTCTGATAAAGTCCAAGAAATTCATACCAAAGTTGAAGCATTGATTGGTTTAGGCAATGTTTATATTACTATGGAACTAATTGACCAAGCGTTGAACCATTACCAAAACGCTTTAAATATGGCCATGGATCATGGCTACGGTGAATTAGAATCAAAGATATTAAATAATATCGGTACCATGCATGAAGACTTAAAGAATTATGATGAAGCGTTAGAATATTATGATAAATGTTTAAAAAAATCGATTGAAATTGACGATCAATACGCCATTGCAATCGCGAATGTCAATATGTGTAATACCAATATAAGTTTAGGCAAATTTGTTGAAGCTAAGAATTACATTATTCAAGCCATCCATTATGGCGTAGAAAATAGAAGAACGTTACTACTCGCTCATTCCTACCATTCGATGGGACGTATTTACCAGAAACTCGAGGATTATAAACAAAGCATTCAGTATTTAATGCTTGGTGTCAATGAAGCGACTGATTGTAAAGACTACGTTATTTTATTTAGAATCTACCTTGAATTAGCGACGTCATATGATTTAAATAATGATTTTAATAACGCCGTTGAATATAATCTTAAAGCATTAGAATTATCGGCCCATATTGGCATGGATGAATTAATGCCAAGACTGTATGAACAGATGGCAAACTTCTATGATAAACATAAGAAAACGGAACTTGCATTCCAGTATTACCGTGAATTCTATAAAGCGAGTAAAGTTGTTGAAGAAAACCGAAGAATTGAGAGAATCAATAGTATTGAATATCAATTGAAACTCTCTGAATCATTAGAAGAAACAAAGATTTACCGTCAATTGTCCAATGAACTTAGGAAAAGTTATCAACAAATGCACGTTTTGAGTAACATTGGACAAGCCATGACTTCAACGCATGTCTTAAGCGATATCTTTGAACAACTGTATGAAAACGTCAATTTGCTCATGACCGCTGAAAGTATTGGCGTTGGTTTATTTGATTCAAGCATCAATGCCTTAAGATTTGATTTATTCATTGAAAAAGGTAAACTCCTCGATAGTTTCTCATTATCGCTCGACAATAACAAGAGTTATCACGTTTGGAGTTATTTAAACAAACAAACGATTAAAATCAATGACATTGAAAAAGAGTATAAGAAGTACATTAAAGGTATATCGGCGACTCGTGGTGATTTAATGCATTCAGCGATGTATGCACCACTCATGAGTGAAGGAGAAGTCATCGGTGTCTTCTCCATACAAGCAAAGAATAAAAATGCTTATACCGATACCCATAAAGACTTACTTCAAACTTTAGCTTCTTATCTGGCGATTGCGATTAAAAATGCCATTAAAACCAAAGAAATTACGATTTTAAACGAAAAGTTCAAAGGCTTGTCAGAACAAGATGGATTAACTTCTATTCCGAACCGAAGACTCTTTGACATGATGTATGACCGTTTATGGAATGAAGCGATTGATAATAAAAAGCCATTATCCTTACTGATGATTGACGTCGATGATTTTAAACAATTCAACGATAATTACGGCCATTTAACCGGGGATGACGTTGTCAAAAAAGTAGCGAATTTACTCAGTCATGAATTGAGAAACGAATTGGATTTCGTCGCTAGATATGGCGGAGATGAATTTGTCATTTTACTCCCAAACTGTGATTTAGATGAAGCGGATCAATTCGCAAACAAAATTAAAAATGCTGTTGATCATCTGAATGATGATTTAAACAATAAATTAAAGATTTCTGTTTCCATTGGCGTTTCATCAACAATGCCAAACGCCAATAAAACAAAAGAGCGCTTCTTAAGCATTGCGGATACCCAGTTATACATCAGTAAAGCGAATGGAAAAAACCGGACAACGGCTTTACAATATTAAAATATTCATTCAAGTAGTCACTCATGGTGATTACTTTTTTTACGTTTATTATATAAAAAACGAATTTCACATGATATGAGTCCTTCATGAAAGCACTAACGTAAGAAAAAGTCGAATAAAATGATGAAAATTGACTGATGAAAATCAAATCATCTTTCAAAATTCAGATTCAAATTCATAAATAAGTTAAATAATTAAGTTATAAATAACTTATAT
>CAYIYY010000173.1:0-2844 GCA_964367605.1 uncultured Candidatus Izemoplasmatales bacterium
GCATAATTATATAAAATATTTATATTTTTTATAAAAAAGACGGTAATGCTGTTGCTATATCAATGAAATATAATATAATGAAATTATATCACAATTCCTCATATTAGGAGGCAAACATATGCCGACAAATCTAGATTTTCCTTTATATTTGAACATATCCCTCTATTCTATTCTCGCCTTAGGCGCGTTCATAGGGTTTATGCGAGGATTTAAAAAGTCGTTATTTTCGTTTATCACAACATTTATTTTCTATGTTGTGTTTTTCTTAACGGTCAATATGGCCGTTGGTTATTTGTGGACCTTAAGCCTACCGCCACTCAGTCAATTATTTGCGATGGTCAGTCCTTCCTTAGCCAGTGCGACATCTTTTAGTGAGGCAGCTCCTTTAGCGCTCGAGTATTTTGCAGGGGCGGAATATGCTTCAATCACTACCAACGCTAATTTCTTAGAGTTAGCGACAGGGCTTGGCATTTTCACTCTAAAACTAGTTTATACTATCGTTTATTTTACCATATTTTTCATTATCTATAAATTGCTTTGTCTCATCATTCGTGCCATTTTGTTCGGTGGACATAAGAAAAACGATAAATACGTGTCAAAAAATCGAGGACTTGGGCTATTATTTGGTGCATTAGAAGGCGCAATTGCTCTCTATGTCACCTTGATCATCTTTGGCGGGGTTATGTCTATTACTGAATCCTTAGTAAATTTAGCACCAGCAGAAGACACTCAAGAAGTTGTGCTTGAATTTCCAAGACAACATATTTATGAAGCTTCCTATACGGTTTTAGCAGATTCTGTCATTCCAACCATTCCACCGGAAATTACCGGTTTGATTGAAGAACTCAAAACATTTACGGATGCTTATAATTCTAATTTATTAGTCTCATTTTCTAATCAGTTGACCATGACTGATGAATTTGATGTACAAACGCCTTTAAATCTATATTTGTTTGATGAAGTGTTATCATTTGATTACAATGAGAATCAAGTTTCAATACGAAAAGAATTATCAACATTTGCGACAATTGGGGCTTATGTCCTTGATATGGAATATGTTGAAACCAATGATATCACCGATATCACGGGTGATAATGTGAGAGATATTTTTGAACTCATCTCACAATCAGATTTAGTGGTTTCGATTTTACCGTTAGGTATTGAAATTGGATCGATCTATTTAGAAGCACCCTTAACAGTTCCAACAGAAGAACTATATGCTATCGATTGGCAAGATGAATTAACTCAATTAGGGGGTATCGCAGCCACTGCTTTTGACATTGTTTCTCAGATTGGCATTCTTGAAGGAGAACAAAATTTTGAAGAAATAGACGTTGATGGCGATACGATGCGTGATTTGTTCGGTGCATTAGGCGATAGTCAACTAATTACTTTAGCAGCTTACGTCGCCATTGAACCATTACTCCAAAATGTTGGTGGTACGGTTCAAGCCGTTATGACTTTACCGGCGGGAGTCAATTGGGAAAATATCGACTGGAAAGATGAATTTACTGGTCTTGGCGCTATTTTAGGCGCCGTATTAGATACTGGAATCACTTATCAGCAAGCGACTTCTGGGGATTATCAATTGATATTAAACGCTGTCGCTGAAATTGATTTTACCGTGTTACTCCAGTCAAAAATCGTTTGTTATTCATTGGTGAATGTATTATCTGGAGCCGCCGGTATTGAAGGCCTTGATATGATTGTGGTTCCCGATGGCATTGAATGGCTTATTTATGATGAAGACGGCGTCACGATTATCGGGGGCGAATTACAATATATTTTAGAAGCATTATCAGCGATGACTGCTGTCATCGGTGAAATTGATTTTGATAACTTATCTCCTGCTGTTTTATCTGAACTTTCTGATGAATCGATTGATACCATCTTTGAATCAAGAGTGTTAGTCGCTTCTTTATCCTCGGTATTACTTGGAATTGAGCTGGGTGATTTTGAACTGATTGTCCCATTTAACGCCGTTGATGAGGATTACTACATCTTAAAAGATGAAATGAAATCGATGTTAAAAGCTGTTAAGCTTATCATGGAATTACCAGAATGTGATGAAGAGACTGAGGATTGTTCTAACCTTGAGCCTGATTACTTAGCCAACGCTTTATCTTTAACTGATACAGAAATTGATACATTACTTGCCTCAAATATCTTAAAAGCAACGGTCGGTAATTTGATTATCGATATGAATCAAGATCCTTTGATTATTCCTAACAGTGTGCTTGAAGGAGTACAAATAGCCTATCCAGAAGTTCGTAGAGAAGAGACTATTAACATTGTTTCTGGGGAGGAGATTAAAAAAGTTATTCAAGCAGTCATGGTCTTTGAAATCAGTAATTTTGAAGATATCGTTCTAGACGCTTCCATTATCTCGAAACTGGAAGGTGAAGAAACGCCGGGTGTTATTGATGAAGCTAAACTCACAAAAATATTCGCTTCTGGCGTCATCCATGCGACTATTTCTGATGTTATTTTAGATTTAATGGTTACGGATGATCCTTTTATCACTGTTCCTTATTTTGAAGAAGATGGTGTTACTGAAGTAAGATATAGTGTTGGAACTCTCCAATATATTAGTGTTGATGAGTTAAAAGCAGTTCTAAGAGCATTGCATTCCGTTAATATCACTGATTTTGAAAACGTAGAAGCCTCACTCGATATCAACGCGATTTTAGAAAACGTCGATTTATTGCTAGAATCGGCTGTTTTGCAAGCAACCATCTCCAAACAATTACTCGATATGTCAGACACCATCGTTGTTCCAGAGACTTATTTTGGTGATGTTGAAATTCAAATCGAAGTCGGAGAAGTTGCAGAATTAACGAATAC
>CAYIYY010000174.1:0-2812 GCA_964367605.1 uncultured Candidatus Izemoplasmatales bacterium
TTATCTAGTTACTAGTCCTTTATCATTGCATTGATATATTACAATTATAACAAAATCTTTTTTAATTTCAAGGTTAATTGTTTCTTCTTGCGAAAATAGCGAGCAATCTTAGGATTTCTACGTATAACCATACAAGGGTAACCATTAATCCTAATGATAATATCCAACCATATTTTGTATCAGCACCCATTTCAACGCAACGTTTGATATTTTCAAAGTCCATGAATAAGTAGAGGGCAGCGATAATCGTTGATAAAACAGCGATACCAAGATATAGACCTGAACCTATTTTTATTACTCCTGGAATTAACAAAAATACCGACATCACAATGATTGAAATTAAGGCAACAACCATGAAGGATGCAAATTTTTGATTGACTTTGATGATGTTCGTAGAATAAAGAAGCATCATAATGAATAATACGATTAAGGTCGTTGAAATGGCTGTAAAGGCAATACCAGGATAAGAGACTTCAAGCATAATAGTAATCATCCCTAAGACGATACCTTCACAGGCGGCGTACAAAACTGCAAAATAAGGAGCTAAACTGACAGATCTCGTTCCAACGATGGCGGAAATAAATCCAACAATCATGGCACCAATTAAGTAGCCTAAACTAAATATTTGTAACTGAAAATACATTAAGTAGGCTACAAATCCTGTTATCGCAACTAAAAAAATCGTTTTAAAAGCAACATTGCTATAAGTCACCGCATTGTCACTAGTCATAATGTTTCTTTCAGCGTTTCTTAATATTGGGTTAGATGATCTAAATCTCATGTGAGAACCTCCAAGTTTATTTATAATCTATCTACTATTATCTTCAAAAATCGTGATAATCCTGTGTTGATTTGAAGAATTTTTATAAATCAAACAACGACATTTGACTTTCTTCAACTAAATCGCCAAAAGCGTTTAGATCATCCAATCTTTCAAATAAAGTTTTGGATAATTTGGTACGGTTTCTAACGTCTTGTTTGGAAACAAATGCTTTTTCTTTTCGAGCTTCTACGATTGAATTAGCAACGTTTTCACCGAGTGAATCAACGACAATAAAAGGAAGTATTAAAGATTTTTTGTCATCGCTAATCTTAAACTCAGTTGCTTCTGAGTTGTGAATATCCAATTTTGAGAAATATAGTCCACGTTTATACATCTCATAAGCAAGCTCTAATACAGTGGCTAAGTTTTTATCTCTTTCAGAAGCATCATTTCCATCAGCTTCGATTTGATCCAGTTTATTCTTGATGGCAATTTCACCATTAGAGAAAGTATCAGCGTCAAATACCGATGCACGTTTAGAGAAATAAGCTGAGTAAAAATAAATCGGTTTGTAAAGTTTAAACCATGCAATTCTCATTGCCATTAACACATAAGCTGTCGCATGCGCTTTAGGAAACATATACTTGATTTTACTACAAGACCAGATGTACCATTCAGGAACATTCGATTGACGCATTTGATCAGCGTAAGTACTCCATTTATCGGGATTGGCTGGAGCTTTGCCTTTACGAACAAATTCCATGATTTCAAATGCGATGGTTGGTTTCATGCCATAGTCAATTAAGTCAATCATGATGTCATCGCGACAACCAATGATATCTTTAAAATCTATACGACCAAATTCTCGTTTTTTACCAAAGATTAAGTCTTGGGCATTCGAATTCCATACGTCGGTACCGTGAGATAGACCTGAAATCTTGACTAATTCACCAAAGGTCGAAGGCTTGGAATCTCTGAGCATACCACGAACAAAGTTTGTGCCAAATTCTGGAACTCCATAAGAAGCAACATCTGACCGTAAATCTTCTTTCGTTAAATTAAGAACTTCCGTTCCGGATAATAATTTATACACTTCTTTGTCATCGACGGGTATATCATTTGCGCTTGAGAACGGAAACTCCATCGGTTCTTTTTTAACTAAATCCATTAAGAAACGAATCATAGTTGGATCATCATGCCCTAAAACATCTAGTTTAAATAGATTTGATTCAAATGAGTGATAATCAAAATGTGTTGTTTTCCAGTTCGTATCGGAAGAATCTCCAGGATATTGAATAGGCGTCACATCATATATTTCTTTATTATTAGGGACAACCACAATTCCACCCGGATGTTGACCGCTTGTCCGCTTGGAACCTTCTATCCCTTTTGATAAACGTTCCATCTCGGCGCGTCTTATCCGAATAGGAGGCAAATATTGTGATTGTCGCTCTTCATTTATCTTTTTATAAAAATCTCTGACCATGCCAAATGCCGTTTTGACAGCACAAGTGCCAATCGTTCCGGCTCTAAAAGCATAATTTTCTCCGAAGATTTTTCGAATGTATTCATGTACGACACTTTGATATTCTCCAGAAAAGTTCAAATCGATATCCGGAACTTTGTCGCCTTTAAATCCTAAGAAAGTCTCAAATGGGATATCATGACCATCTTTTTTCATTTGCGTACCGCAAATCGGACAATTTTGATTTGGTAAATCGAGTCCACTTTCAGTCCGATCAAGTAATTTCTCATTGAGCTTTTCGAAGTCATTCATACCCATTTTTTTCTCTTCAACCGTCTTTTTAAAAGCAGTAAAATGGCATTTCTGACAGACATAATGCGGTGGTAATGGATTGACTTCCGTAATATTCATAAGCGTTGCGACAAAGCTTGATCCAACAGATCCACGGCTACCTACTAAATAGCCATCGTCAAGCGATTTTTTTACGAGTAAGTGTGATATATAATAGATTGTTGAAAATTGATTTTTTATGATTGAGTCTAGTTCTTGTTCTAGACGTTTTTTGATGATTGTTGGGAGTGGAT
>CAYIYY010000175.1:0-2770 GCA_964367605.1 uncultured Candidatus Izemoplasmatales bacterium
ATTTTCCCAATACTAAATCATGATATAATAACTATAAACAACACTTGAGAGGTTAATTTATGTCGAGTAAAACGAAAACAAAATTTTTATTAGTAGACCGTTCAAAACTTGATTTATCCAAAACAAATAAAGACCCCCTAATTGAATTAAAACAAAAAATCAAAAGTCTCTTAAATGATAAAATATATGGTATTAGTTTTAGCCCATATATCGATAATCAAAACCCTGGTCAATTTGATTGGATAACCCCAGAACAAATCGAATCAAGATTATCAATTGTAAAACCTTACGTTCAATGGATTCGTACATTTTCATGTACTTTAGGCAATGAAGCTATTGCTCCAATTGCCAAGAAACATGGACTTAAAACCCTCGTTGGTGCTTGGATTGGTGAAAATTTGGAGATGAATGAAGCTGAACTTGATAATGTCATTCGTATCGCAAAAGAAGGACATGCGGATATGGTCGCCATTGGCAATGAAGTTCTTTTAAGAGAAGATATTCCATTGGAATTAATGATAAGCTATTTAAAAAGATTTAAAGAAGCAGTTCCTAACGTCCCAGTTGGATATGTGGATGCCTATTATACTTTTGTCAATGAACCTGAACTCATCGAAGTTTGTGATGTTATATTTGCGAACTGTTACCCATTTTGGGAACGATGCAATTTCAATTACGCCGTGAGTTATATGAAAGAAATGTACGCTTTCGTCAAGAAAGCAACGAAAGATAAGGAAGTTATCATCAGTGAAACCGGATGGCCAACCAAAGGTGAAGCTTACGGCGAAGCACTTCCATCATATGAAAACGCAGCTCGATATTTTATTGAAACGTATGAATGGGCAAAATCCAATAACATTAATGTCTTCTATTTTTCATCATTTGATGAATCGTGGAAATCTGATGAAGAGGGAGAATACGGCGCTTATTGGGGATTGTGGGATAATAAAGGAAAATACAAATTCTAATCATCAAATAAAAATTACGCATCTTTATAGGATGCGTAATTTTATTGATTATAAGAGAAAAAATCGAGTTCTATCTAAGACCAACGTCTAGGATCACCCTTAATAGTATCAAGTAATGCCATATCTTCTGCCCAAATATCAAAATCAACTTCCGTATTTTGAATCAACCGCGATTCATGAATTGATTTTGGTAGTGGCGCAGTCCCTTTTTGTAGGAGATAACGAATACAAATTTGAGCCGGTGATACTTTGTATTTTTTAGCGACTTCATTGATGATAGGATTATCTAAAAGATATCCAATACCGAGAGGTGAATAAGCTTCAATAAAGATACCTTTTTCTTCACAGTAAGAGATTGTTTTTGATTGGTCTAATCCGATAAAATATCCGATTTGGTTGACCGCTGGGATGATTTTACAGTTTGTTAATATGTTTTCAATATCTTCTGGAGAGAAGTTTGAAACTCCAATTGCTTTAACGCGACCTGATTGATAGATTTTTTCCATGGCCTTGTAAGCCTCTACATTACCTTCTTTACAATCTTTACCCATTTCACTCCACGGCCAAGGTGCATGAATGATAAATAAATCAAGATAGTCAAAACCTAAGGCTTCTAGTGTTTTGTCAAAGGCACGAAGTGCACCTTCATAGTCTTTAATATGTGATTCTAACTTTGAAGTCACGAAGATTTCTTCTCTTGGTATGCCTGAATCTCTGACGGCTTCGCCAACACTTTTTTCATTTTGATAACCTTCAGCAGTATCTATATGACGGTATCCATTTTTTAACGCAAGTGAAACTGCGTTATAGGTTTCATCACCTGGTTTGATTTGCCACGTGCCAAATCCAATTTTTGGCATCTTTACACCGTTGTTTAGGGTGTAAGTTTGGTTAAGAACTTTCATTTTAACATCTCCTTTGAATTTATTATATCATACTTTGCAATGACAAAATAATTGTTGCATACCTTCATAATAATAATCATAGTTATTGAATTTTACCCAACTAATAACTCTTCTTATTAACTAGAAGAGCTTAATATGCTAAATGTTGTCCCGTAACAGAAAACTTGCCCGTGAATATGATTAAATTTCAGTATATATTCATCTCTTTCAATAAAGACAGTCTTACATAAGTGACTCTAATACTTTACTGATGTCCTCATCCTTGTCAAGCCAGTCAAGTAAATATAATGTCACATTCACTTTTTCTCCACCATTCTTATGAATAGCGTTTCTAATTTCTTTATTAATGGATATAATCTTATCTTCATCTTTCCTAGGTGCAAGATTGATCCCTTTTACGACATAGTCATCGATTTTACCAATAACTTTCATTGATCCCCAAGTGCCTTTAATCTCTAAAGTATTTGGAATTCTAATATGATATGTCCATGATCCAAATCCAGGTTGATACTGTAATACTAGTTTTTGATTTTCTACTATTTTTCTCAAAATATAATCCTCATCTAATGTTTTTTTTATATCATCCAATATATCACATGTATTATACAAAAACTGTTTTATCACATTTACCACCCTACCACGTTGAAAAAAATGTTATTTTCATTAGTCATATATTGCTAAAGAATAACAAAATCAAGAAAGTTGAACTAAACACTTGACTTGGAGTTAACTCCAAGGTGTATAATTAACATAGGAAGGAATGATATGAATGACGATTGGAGAAGTCAGTAAGAAATTCGACATCACAGAAGATACTTTAAGATACTATGAAAAAATCGGATTAATTCGTGATGTAAAAAGAAAAAATGGTATTAGATCTTATAATGAGAATGATAT
>CAYIYY010000176.1:0-2766 GCA_964367605.1 uncultured Candidatus Izemoplasmatales bacterium
ATCTTACACTATCTGTTGTTTTTTTAAAATAGAAGACATGAAATTGTTTGAAAAAAATGAAGTATCTATGGTATGATTATCATAAGAGGTGAGTATATTTTGGCAATACTGATAAAAAATGGAACGCTATATGATGGTTCAATGAATCCTCCAGTCGTGATGGATATATTAATAGAAAAAGGAATCATTAAAAAAATGGGATTAAATCTCCCTTCTGGAAAAGCAACGGTAATTGATGCTTCTAATTTATCCGTGAGTCCTGGTTTTATTGATGCTCATTCTCATAATGATTTTTTTGTTGATAAATTAGATTCTTCGAAAGCAATTCTTCCTTTTTTAAAACAAGGAATTACCTCACAAGTTGTGGGTAATTGTGGTTTTTCTGCTTATGGGGTTCATAAAGAAACAAAGTATAAAGATTTAGTTGGGGGAATGCTATTTAAAGCTAATAAACCTGGAAGTTTAGAGGATTTTATTAAATTAACTGACGGAAATCTTGATGTGAATATTATTCCTTTAGTTGGGCACGGAACCACTAGAATTGCTATATCTGGGTTTGAATCAAAAGAGCTAACGCGGTATGAATTAGCGAAAGAACTCGAAATTCTAGAAGACAACTTAAAAATGGGAGCATTTGGGGGATCTTTTGGTTTAATGTATGTCCCTTCAATGTATGCGCCTAAGGAAGAATTATTAAAATTTGCAGAAGTCATCAAAAAATATGATGGAATCTTAACAATTCATCCAAGAGCTTGTTCAAAAGTAGCCATGGGATATCCATTGTTTTCAAAATCACATATTGAACAAGGCCTTGATGAGGTCATTGATATCATGGAAAAAACCCAAGTGAGAACTGAATATTCGCATTTAATATTTGTTGGTAAATCCTCTTGGAAGTCCATTAATCCGATGCTTAATCGATTTCATGAAATGCGTGAAAAAGGTTTTGAAATCGGCTATGATATGTATCCATTTACCTTTGGTGCTTCAGTAATCACTGTTGTTTTACCCGCTTGGTATATGAAAATGACGGAAGAAGATAAAAAGAAGAAAAGTACTAGACTTAAACTTAAAGCCTTGATTATGGTGACAAAGAAATTATTAGGAATAGAATTTTCTGATATGACTGTGGCTTATATCGGACCGAATTATCCTCAGTATGAGGGGAAAACAGTCGAAGAAATTGCTAAGAATGAAAACATGAAAGCTTTTGACATGTATTTAAAATTAGTCGACTTATCTGAAGGAAAAGGACGAATCATGCTCGATAAGTACTATCATGAATCTCTCATTCAACGATTGATGGATGATGATTTATCCATTTTTATGACTGATGCATGGTACGAAGATTCTGGCACTCAAAATGCAGGTAGTTATCAAGCAATGCCTTATTTCATCCAAAAAGCCATGGAAAGAAAACTTCCATTGGAAAGAATTATTCATAAGATGACTGGCGCAACCGTTGATCGTTTTAAAATTCCTAACCGGGGATATATAAAGGAAGGCTATGCGGCTGATATTACTGTTTTTAATCCCAAAGAGATTATTGTGAATCCTAAGGTTCCAGATTCAACTCCTAGTGGCATCCACTATGTCATCGTCAATGGGGAAATCGCCCTTGATCATGGTAAATATTTAAAACCAAAATCGGGAAAAGTATTAAGAAAAACGAAATGACAAAAATAATAAGCAACCTATTGGCGTTTGGCGTTAGGTTGCTTAATTTTTTTTATTTAAAAACCTCGGAGTAGCAAGCTTCCATGGTTTCACTAATGCTTTTATAAATATCTTTTCCTCCAGAAAATCCTAATTCTTCAAAATGGAGACGTTCCATCATGAAATCAGGGTCAATATAGAAAAGACGATTCAAGATAGTTACCATTAGATAACGGGTATTTAAACCACTTTGTTTACCCGCTTTTTTGAGAAGTCGATCACGTTTTGAAGCCCCAATAGAAGCAATCAAAGGAGAAACACCTTGATATTTACGATGATCACCAATCAAAGTCATCATCATTTCAATGAGTTGACGATAGGGCATGTTAACGCGACCAATCGGATAACACTCATGTTTTTCTCCATAGTATGCACAAGCGACAATCGCTTCCGCAACCCCCTCAACAGAAATCATCGCTGTTCCCCCACCTTTAGGAAAATAGAGTTTTTTCATTCCATCAAATTGTGATAAGAAATGTTCTCGCCATAAAGGGGTTCGGTGAGGCATAACCCCAAAGATAAACGGAAGTTCAAGCATCATTACATCGAAAGATTGGGCTTCTCCTAGATCAAATAGTGTTTTTTCTTGATTAATTCTGGCTAAGACATAGGGATGTCGTTTTGATAATTGCTTCCCAAAGACACGATCGAAGTGAGAAAAATATGAATTTAAAACGATAAAGCGACGAACGCCGGCAAGATGAACAGCTTGAATAATTTTTTTTGCTTGAGTCACGAGATAATGCTGAAAAAAATCAATGGCACTTCCTGAAGGAATCACACGGTCATCGGGACCTAGGGCATAAACAAAAGTGTCAAAATCGTGATTTTTAATTAAGTCAGTGATTTCTGTTTCTGACAATTCAAATAAATTGCCATAGAGTAAATTGATTTTCTTTGGATACCATCCTTGTAAATCAATTTCATTTGGCAAAGCAATCGATGTGACCTCAATATCTTTTTCTAAAAACTTCATTGCTGCATGGTACCCAATAAACCCAGTACCACCAGCAATTAATACTTTTCTAACTGAATGTTGCATATAATCCT
>CAYIYY010000177.1:0-2758 GCA_964367605.1 uncultured Candidatus Izemoplasmatales bacterium
CCGTCACTTTTCACATTGTTAATGAATTTATCTAAAGAGGGTTGGTTAAAAGCAATTAAATGCGTTGCTTTTTGGAAAACCGGAGAATTAATTTGTTTTTTTGAAACAATGACCGAACAGTTGGCCGTTCCGCCTCTGGTTTCTGGACCGTAAGAGGGATACCATAAAGCATAAAGATCTAAATCCGTTGCGGCATAGGCTAAGATTTGACCGACCATCATGACACCTTGTCCACCAAAACCAGCGACTTTGATATTATAGGTCTCATTCATGGCTAGCACCACTATCTTTAAAGAGTTGTAATGGGAATACAGGAACCATGGATTCTTCTACCCATTTTAAAGCATCAACCGGTGTTTTTCCCCAGTTAACTGGACAGGTCGATAAGATTTCAACCATCGTGAATCCTTTTTTCTCGATTTGATATTGGAATGCTTTTTTAATCGCTTTTTTAGCGTTTCTCACTTGTTTAGGATTAAACACAGAAACGCGTTCTAAGTAAGCAACCCCATCGATATGTTGGAACATTTCAGAGATTTTTATCGGATTACCATGTTGGAGTACATTTCTTCCGGATTGTGATGTCGTTGTCTTTTGACCGATTAAGGATGTTGGAGCCATTTGACCGCCGGTCATCCCATAAATAGCGTTATTAACGAAAATAACAGTGATATTCTCGCCTCTATTCGCCGCATGAATCGTTTCCGCAATCCCAATACTCGCCAGATCGCCATCGCCTTGATAAGTAAAAACAACGTTATCTGGGTGAATGCGTTTCACACCAGTTGCCACTGCGCATGCTCTACCATGAGCGGCCTGTTCCATATCAGCGTTAAAGAATTGATAGGAAAATACGCTGCAACCTACCGAGGCGATACCGACTGTGTGATCTAATACGCCAAGCTCTTCTAAAGATTCAGCGACGAGCTTGTGAATAATACCGTGTGTACAACCAGGACAGTAAGATAGTGGATTATCAGTCAAACCTTTGGTTTTTTGATATTTGATTTCAAGTTCCATTATTCTACCCTCCATTTTTCAAAATTCATGACAGCTTCTGCGAGTTCTTCTGGTTCAGGGACAACGCCGCCGCTTCTTCCATAAAAGGCGATGGGTAATCTTCCACGATTTGAAATTTGAACGTCTTGAATCATTTGACCCATAGACATTTCAGTGACCATAATCCCTTTACAGTTTTTACCAATTTCATCAAAAGCCTTTTTAGGGAAGGGCCATAATGAAATTGGACGGATGATACCAACGTTTAATTTATTCTCTTTTAAGATTTCAATCGTGCTTCTCGCAACTCTTGACATCGTGCCATAAGCAACGATGACATAGTCAGGATCTTCCATATTGATCATTTCATAACGCGTTTCATTTTGCGCTACGGATGCATATTTCTTCGCAAGCATGATATTATGAGCTTCGAGTTCTTTAGGTTCCAAATAAAGCGAATTAATGACGTTTCTTCTGCCAGGATGATTTTTCGTACCACTGGCTGCCCAATCTTTAGGGGCTAAGAAACGTTGTTTAACAGGACGATCAAAATCAACGGATTCCATCATTTGACCAATGAGACCGTCAACTAAAATCATGACAGGATTACGGTAATAATCCGCAATGTCAAACGCTTCTTTCATCGTATCGATGGTTTCTTGAATCGTTTCTGGGGCGAAACAGATGACATGATAATCCCCATTGCCTCCGCCACGCGTCGCTTGATTATAATCGCCTTGAGACGGTTGAATCGAACCCAGTCCGGGACCGCCACGCATGACCGAACAAATAACGCAAGGGAGTTGCGCACCAGCGATATAGGTAATTCCTTCTTGTTTTAAAGCGATTCCCGGCGATGATGAACTCGTCATCACGCGAGCACCCGCACCCGCGGCACCATAAACCATGTTGATGGCCGCAACTTCTGATTCGGCTTGAACGAAAACTTTACCGTGTTCGTTCATATATTTGGATAAATATTCTGGAACTTCATTTTGCGGTGTGATTGGGTAACCAAAGAAAGCGTCACATCCACCTTTAACGGCAGCTAAAGCAATTGCTTCATTGCCTTTCATTAAGACTTTTGCCATTATTTGATCACCTCCACGGTAATGACTGAATCAGGACACATCAAAGCGCATGTCGCACAACCGATGCATTTATCTTCATCATAACGAATGATGTTATATCCTGCTTTATTCAAAGTAGCTTTGTCAGAATACATTATTTTGACAGGACAGAAGGCAACGCAGATTCCGCAACCTTTGCATTTGTCATAATCGAATGTTAATTTTCCTTTTGGCATTTTGTCCTCCTTATAGCCATGTTTTTCGTAAATAAAGTGTTAAAGGGATGGTTTCGCCTGATAAATGAAAAGATTTATCGAATAGGTCGTTACGCACCGCCGTATAAAATATTGGTAAGTTTGTTTTTTTAGAAACCGCTGATACGTTTCTTCACCATGTAAGATATCTTCTTTTTGTGTGAATTTGAGTAAATGCGAATTATTGACCAGTCCAGTGATCTTCATCCCTGAAGATCCTTCAATCGCATTGATTTGCCTAATAATCGCATCCACAGTTTGTGTTTGTTCTCTAAAAACATTGATAACCATCAAGACATCGACGTCTTCATCGATATATTCGCTAAACTGTCTTAAGATTAACGCTCCGGCATCATTACCTCCCATGTCAAAAACGGCACATTTATCACTTTTTTGAAAGGGCAAAAAGATGTCCTTTGACAAGAAGGGCAAATC
>CAYIYY010000178.1:0-2742 GCA_964367605.1 uncultured Candidatus Izemoplasmatales bacterium
CCTTTTATACAATATCCTAAACTATTGAAAAATATTGAGGAAAAATTACTAGTCATTGAAAATGATTATTTAAAATTGACTCAAAAAGGAATGTTACTGTTAAATTACGTTGAAAGAAGTTTTATCTAGTAGGGAGTGATCGACTTGCTTGAAGGTTTTTTAAAAGAATACATATACTACTTAAAAATTACAAAAAATCTCGCAAAAAATACGATTGTTTCGTATCAAAATGATCTATCGGATTATATTCAATTTATGGATAAACAATACCATATTACAAAGCCAGATCGAATTGAAAAACAACATGCTTTAAATTACCTAAATCATCTAAAAAGAGCCGAACTGACCGCGAGGTCAATCGCTAGAAAACTATCGGCGATTAAGTCTTTTCATCACTATTTGGTTTCAGAAAAACTTTGTGATGATAATATCATATTATCAATTTCACAGCCGAAAGTGACGAATGCTTTACCCGTCGTTTTAAATCAAGATGAAATCCTCAAACTCCTAGACGTCGCCAAAGGTGAATCTAAAACGCTTGAGATACGTAATCTAGCGATGATTGAATTAGCTTATGGTTCTGGCTTAAGAGTATCTGAATTAATCAATTTAAAGATTTCTGACTTGCATTTAAACAATTCTTTGGTTAAAATAGTTGGAAAAGGATCTAAAGAAAGAATCGTCCCTTTAGGTGAAAATGCGATTGTTGCATTAAGGAAATATCTCGTCGATTCAAGACCTTTGATTCATCCAGAAGGAAAAGATATTTTATTCGTCAATCGGACGGGTCAAAAACTCTCACGGGTCGGTTTTTATAAAATTATTCAATCGTTAGCTCAAGCTGCTGGAATTGATAAATCAATTTCCCCTCATACATTAAGACATTCATTCGCAACTCATTTATTAGAAAATGGCGCAGATCTAAGGGCCGTTCAAGAGTTGCTTGGTCATGAAGACATTATGACGACAGAAAATTATACGCATATCTCAAAACAACACTTACAAAATGCATACCAATCCGCACATCCTCGTGCGAATCGAAAGGAAGTTATAAAATGAAATACAAAAGAATATTTTTAATCGTCATGGATTCAGTCGGTGTCGGAGCAATGCCTGACGCTTTTAGGTTTGGTGATGTCGGAAGCAACACCATCGGAAATTTATCAAGAGCAGCTGGGGGTATTTCTTTACCTGTACTAGAATCTTTTGGTTATGGGAATTTAACCGATATTTTGGGTGTTAAACCGGTTCAAAATCCGATCGCGAATGTTGGTAAGATGGCTGAATTATCTAATGGGAAAGATACGATGACGGGACACTGGGAATTTGTTGGAATTAAAACAGAGACGCCTTTCCAAACGTTCACAGACACGGGCTTTCCTCAAGAATTGATTGATGAATTAGAGAAGAAAACCGGCAGAAAAGTCATTGGAAATAAAGCAGCAAGTGGCACTGAAATCTTAGTTGAACTCGGGCCAGAACATGTTAAAACCGGCGCACTAATCGTTTATACGAGTGCTGACTCCGTTTTACAAATTGCGGCCCATGAAGAAGTTGTCCCACTGGAAGAACTATATCACATTTGTCATATTGCACGTGAAATGATGATGAAAGACGAGTGGAAAGTAGGTAGAATTATTGCGAGACCTTTTTTAGGTGATGAAGTCAATGGTTTTAAACGGACTACGAATCGTCACGACTATGCATTAAGTCCGACAGAAAAAACAGTTTTGAATTATCTGGATGAATCTCAATTTGATGTCATATCAGTCGGTAAAATTCGTGATATCTTCAATGGATCTGGCATTAATGCTCATCACGGTATTGTATCAAATCATGACGGAATGCTTAAAACGATGGAAATCGCAAAAGGCGAATTCATGGGGTTATGTTTTGTCAATCTCGTCGATTTTGATGCTTTATACGGACATCGTCGTGATTCCATCGGATATAAAAATGCGTTAGAGGAGTTTGACCAAGACTTAGGCAATTTATTGCCCCTCATTGGTGAAGAAGATTTATTGATCATCACTGCAGATCATGGAAATGATCCAACTCATGCAGGGACAGATCATACGAGAGAATATGTTCCAATGTTCTTTTACAATCGATACTTCAAAGGCAGTATTTTGCCTGATAGCGATACTTTTGCTGATCTTGGAGCGACGATTGCTGATAACTTCAATGTTGCGCAAACGGCCTATGGTAAGAGCTTATTAAAAAGACTTTTATAATTTGATATTGATAGTGGTTGACTTATCGTGAGTCAACCTTTTTTTAAGTTTTGAGTATTTGAAAAAAATATTTATTATTTAATAATAAACAGAAAATCCTAAAATTAAACCCTTGTTTTTCTGAAATAAGTGCTATATAATCTAAGGGTAGAAATCGGAGGATTATAAATATGCTAAAATTTATTCAAACAAATAATGCACCTGCAGCTATTGGACCTTACTCTCAAGCAGTACTAGCAAACGATACTTTGTATGTTTCTGGTCAAATTCCATTCATTCCATCAACGATGACTTTGGTTGGCCCAGACATATCTTCTCAAACAAAACAATCTCTGAATAATATTAAAGGAATTATCGAAGAAGCTGGTTTTAAAGTGACGGATATCGTAAAATGCACAGTATTTCTTAAAGACATGAACATGTTTTCTCAAATGAATACGGTTTATCAAGAATTTTTTATGGATCATAAACCTGCTAGAGCAGCTGTCGAAGTAGCTAGATTGCCAAA
>CAYIYY010000179.1:0-2708 GCA_964367605.1 uncultured Candidatus Izemoplasmatales bacterium
GATCGGAACCCCTTATTGCATCACCATCGATGAAGAAACATTGACGCTTGGCACTGTGACGATTCGTGACCGTGACACGATTTCGCAAATTAAATTACCGGTAAATGAATTAAAAACATATTTTGAAAATCAATTTGAATAAGAATAAGATAATCTGATTTGGAGGTGGAAAAATGGAAAGAATTAGCCAACAAACAATTGATGAAATTATGAATGTCGCAGACATTGTCGAAGTCATCGGTGAGTATGTTCAACTCCAACCTGCGGGGAAAAGTTATAAAGGCTTGTGTCCATTCCATAATGAAAAAACACCTTCTTTTTTCGTTAATAAAGAAAAACACTTATTTAACTGCTTCGGTTGCAACGAAAAAGGCAACGCTGCGAGCTTCTTAATGAAATATAAGAATTTGACGTATATTGAAGCTTTAAAAAACCTCGCAGATCGTTACCGAATTCCTTTAGAAATCGAATCAACGAATAATCAACTTGATAAATTCAATCGTTATTATGAAATCAACCGAACGGCCCTAGATTATTATCAGTTGGCCTTAACACATTTGGAAACAGGCAAACCAGCGCTTGATTATTTGAAAAAACGCGGTATTGATATTAAAACCATCCAACAATTTGAAATCGGATTTGCGCCAAATGACATGGATGTTTTGTTTAAAAACTTAAAAACGAAATATCAAGAACTTGATTTACTTGATATCGGATTAGTTAAAAAACATCAAGATGGACACTATTATGATTTATTCCGTAACCGCATTATATTCCCAATCAAAAATGCGCAAGGAAAAGTCATTGGATTTAGCGGTAGAATCTATCAAGCCTCAGAAACTGAACCCAAATATGTGAATTCCCCCTTCACCCAAATCTTTACCAAGGGAGAAGTCCTCTATAACTTAGATAAAGCTATCCCCATCATGAAACAAATGAAACGTGTGGTTTTATATGAAGGCTTCATGGATGTTATTGCATCGGTAAGAGCTGGTGTCAATGAAGCGATTGCGACGATGGGAACGGCTTTAACGATAGAACAAGCGAGACTCATCAAGAAACATACTGATAATATCATTTTATGTTATGATGGCGATTCTGCGGGTTTCGAAGCGATGATGAAAGCCATTCAAATCTTAGAAAACGAAAAATTGATGGTGAATTTAGTTGTTTTACCAGAAAAACTTGACCCTGATGAATATGTCAAAAAGTATTCATTAGAAAAATACCGTGAATATATCAATACCCAACAAATCGATCCTTTTGAATTTAAGTATCAATATTTAAGAAAACATTCAGACTTAAAACGTGCTGGAGGGATTGAACGCTTTAAACTCTCGGTGTTCGATTTGATCAAAGATACGTCTGCGACGGTATCGGAACTGTATTTGAGAAAATTAGCCACCGATACTTCCGTTGATTTTCAAACCGTAAGAACTGATTACCGTGATTATCAACTTTCCAAGGCCATCACAAAAAATCAAAATGATGCCAAACAAAAAATGATTCATATCGCGATATCGAATAAATATGTATTAGCTGAAACTGCACTTCTCAATTATTACATTGATAGTCCTGAGTATCGCGCTATTATACAAAATGACTTAGTTGGCGTTTTTTGTGCCGATGATTTAAACCGTGAAATTCTCCTCACAATCGATGATGTATTAGAGACTTCTAGTCATTCACCGAATTTAAGAGAAGTTGTCTTATCAAGGTTTAAAAACGAGAAGTTATTAAAAGCAGAATTGATTTTAAAACCAAAACATGATTATACGTTAATCGAATTAGATGATTGTATCAATCAAATTAAGGAACGGAATTTATTATCCGAAGAAAATGCTATAAGAGATAAACAACGTCAACTTGATCCACACATTGACGTCGATGAATACAAGAAGTTGAGTGCAGATGTTTTAAGCATTCGCCAACGAAGGGAAAACATATGGAAAAAAACGAAATCATCAAAAAATTAATGAAAATGCATGAGGATAACGGACTCATTACTCTAGAGGATGTCAAAAAGTTTGTCAAAGAAGATTCAATTGAATTTGATGACATTATTATCGAATTAGAAGCAGATGGCATATACATCGAAGAAAAGGTTGAATTACCTGAACTTGAAGATATTCTTGAGGATGAAGTTGAAATCCCGGTAGAAGAACTTCATGATGATGAAGAAGATGATTTTATCGATTTAGATGAATTATCAGATGAAGATCTTTCTGAAGATGAACTCATCGATTTCGTCGATTATGCGAAGGAAATCGAAGAAGAATTAATGCGAGACAAACAATATGATACGTCTGTCTCAATTAAAGTTGATGATCCTGTCAGAATGTACTTGAAAGAAATTGGACGTGTCGAATTACTTTCAAGTGATGAAGAATATGAGCTCGCTACTCTGATTTCTCGTGCACGCCGTGCCAAAGAAATTTACGATCAAAAAGCGGTCGATGGTGAAGAAGTTGGCGACGAAGAACGTGTAGAAGTAGAAGAACTCTATAAAAGAGGACAATTCTCTGAAAAGAAACTCGTTGAAGCAAACTTGCGTTTAGTTGTCTCGATTGCTAAACGTTATGTTGGTAGAGGCATGCAATTCTTAGATTTGATTCAAGAAGGTAACCTTGGCCTTATGAAAGCCGTTGAAAAGTTCGATTATCAAAAGGGCTTTAAGTTCTCAACTTATGCAACTTGGTGGATTAGAC
>CAYIYY010000180.1:0-2707 GCA_964367605.1 uncultured Candidatus Izemoplasmatales bacterium
AAATGATTTTAATCAAAAATGCATACTTAATTGGTATGAAGGATGTTAATTATGAGTTAATGGATATCCTGGTTGAACAATCAAAAATCAAAAGTATTGGTCATTTTGAAACTAAAGATTATCCAGAAGCAACGGTTATTAATGCTAAAAAACGATACGTCACACCTGGAATTGTTGACCCTCATTGTCATATTGGTATTTTTGAAGAAGCGATTGGTTTTGAAGGTGCAGATGGTAACGAAATGACAAATCCGGTTTTCCCTGAATTAAGAGCGATTGATGCGATAAAACCACAAGATGTTGCTTTTCAAGAAGCCCTTGAAGCGGGTGTTACAACCGTTGCGACCGGACCAGGAAGCGCTAATGTAATCGGTGGTACTTTTTGTGTCATGAAAACTTATGGTAAAACCATCGATGATAGGATTGTTTTACCAGAATCTTCCATGAAAATGGCACTAGGTGAAAATCCAAAACGAGTCTATAACAGTAAATCACAATCACCTTCAACAAGAATGGCTTCTGCAGCTCTCATTCGTGATGCGCTTATCAAAGCCAGAGAATATAAGGCTAAACTTGATAAATATCAAATTGATATTGCAAATGGAAAAGAAGTCTCAAAACCAGAATTTAATATGAAATGGCATTCTTTAATGCGGGTTTTTGATGGATTCTTAGTTAAAATCCATGCGCATCAACAAGATGATATTGTTACCGCGATTCGAATCATTGAAGAATTTGGATTAAACGCAACCATTGAACATGCGACAGAAGGCCATTTGATTGCTGATTATTTAAAAGAGCATCATCAAAGAGTCATCATTGGACCAACGTTAGGCTCAAAATCAAAATATGAGTTAAGAAATAAAACGTTTAAATCTGCGAAGATTTTAAGTGACAATAAGATAGAATTCGCAATTATGACGGATCACCCTGTAATTCATTTAGCCAATGCATTGACACAAGTCGGTATCTTTGTAAGAGAAGGATTACCAGAATTAGAAGCTTTAAGAGCTGTAACAATCTATGCAGCCAAAATCAATGGCGTTGACAATTTAGTTGGTTCCATCGAAGTAGGAAAAGATGCGGATATCGTCATCTGGAATAATCATCCACTCCATTATTTGACAAAACCTGATTATGTCATTGTTAATGGAAATATCGTTCATAAATCATAAAAAAAGCACTGGATTTTCCAGTGCTTTTGTCTTTATTTTGCTTTGTTTCTCTTATAAGCGACTTGATATTTAGCAATGAGATTAATTGCTTCTTCACGAGAATAATAATCCAAGACGACGACATCATGTCCTGGTTGTAATTCTTTATAGGTTCTAAAGAATAGTTTTATTTCTCGAAGTTGCAAATCTTGAATATCAGAGATATCATTGATGTGATTAAAACGTGGATCCGCATCAACTACAGCGATAATTTTTTCATCGTGTTCACCAGAATCATACATATCAAGGTAACCAACGATTCTTGCATCGACGATACAACCAGGAAAAGTTTGTGTTGTCGCTAAAACTAAGATATCTAATGGGTCTCCGTCTTCTGCCAACGTTTCTTCAATGAAACCATATTCTGCAGGATAAGTCATTTTTGAATATAAAACACGATTTAGTTTAATTCGATTTTTCTTTTTGTCTACCTCATATTTGTTCTGTGTCCCCATTGGGATTTCGATGATTGCTTCGCATACTTTCGTCATAATAAGGCCCCTCTCAACTCTTATAAAATTATAGCGTATCAAATTCTTTTTTACAAGTAGTTACAAAGAATTGTTTTTTGATATCTTGCGCTTGAATTTTTCAAATTTGTGATAAAATATAATATACGGAGGTGATATCGTGTCTTTTATCTCATTACTAACGAATTATTTATATCTTTTAGCGATATCACAGTTTTATCTGTATATCGGAATCGCAATTGGAATTATTGCTATTTGCCTGATTCTATTTGCTGTTATAAAATCAAAAGGTAATAAAAAAACGACTCACCCACCCATTAATCAGAAATCGATTGATGATTTAATTCTTAATTTAGGTGGTATCAGCAACATTATCGCTGCATCTAAAGATGGAGCGAGGTTAAGTTTTAAAGTCCAATCGACGAGTAAATGTCATTTAGACGTCGTTAAATCAAGCGGAGCTTTAGGTATTTTCGTAACTGGAACCACCGTAAAAATGATGCTTCCATACGATGCAACACCATTGATACACCACATTAATCACTTGTTAAAGGGAGAAAATTAATATGATTGAAGCTAAATTTAAAATCACTTATTCCCATGGAATGCACGCAAGACCGGCGACCATGATTGTTAGTAAAGCAACTTCTTATGAATCAAAGATGATTTTAGAATATAATGACGTAAGAGTACCTTTAAAATCAATTATGGGTGTTATGTCATTAGCAATTCCTCAAAATGTCAACTTCAAGATCACGTTTGACGGTGAAGATGAAAATGCTGCATTTGAAGCCATCCAACGTACAATTAATGATATAAATGCAATGAAATAGGCATCCCGAAGGATGCCTTTTTTTAACGTTTTCTTCCTAGTCCAATGATTTGTTTACATTTTTCAACTTTTTTATAAGCCACTCTTGATGCGGTTTCTTTACCTTTATCAAGGATTGAATCAAGCGTTCCCGATTGAATAACTTCATTGTATTTCTTTTGAATTTTTCCAATTTTATCAGCAACAAGTTC
>CAYIYY010000181.1:0-2706 GCA_964367605.1 uncultured Candidatus Izemoplasmatales bacterium
TCTATATACTCAACCTCAAACTTTGAAAAGGGTAAATCTTTTTTATATAAATTTATTTTTTTCTCAAAGAAAAAAGGTAAACTTGATGATGAAGGTGTTGCTATGACAAAAATGAAATTCTCATCAATATATCTTTCCATTAAAGAAGAAATTACCCATGAAGCCATCAGAGTTTTTCCACTACCTGTTGGTGCTTTGAAATCCACATTTACTTTTTTTGATGGAGAGTAATGATTAAGTATTTTTTCAACTGCTTCCTTTTGAATTTTTGTAAGTTCCATATCTTATACCTTCTTATATGGGTTTAGGGCAGCCAATTCATTATATATATCAAAACGATCTTTAGCTCGATAATTTGAATTTAGTTTTTTGAATGCCTGTTCAGCAATTGGAATAAGTTTATTAGCTTTATCAAAATCATTTAGCTTAAGTTCATGATAAACTATCTCAAACACGTTTAATGAATTATTAGTTAGTGAAGGTTTAGAATCGGAATACTTCCATGTAATCTTTTCATTTTTTGAACCTTTACCGTGAATTACTCTATACAATCTTTCAAGAGTTACATCGATTGCAATGTTATTTTCGTTATTTGTAACTAAAATGAATTCTCTTGTCCCGCCATCTTCCTCGTTTAATTCCATAACAGATTGGCCAGTAGTACCAGAACCAGCAAAAAAATCAAGTACACGACAATCTTTTGTCGGATAAAGACCAACAAGGTATTTAATTAATTCTACAGGTTTAGGATAAGGAAACTTGTTTTCTCCGACAATATCCTTTAGTTCTTTTGTCCCACTTTCTGTAGTTCCAACTTCAAATATTTTCACTTTTTTTGTTTTATCATTGTTTTTTACTATAACAAACTCATCATAAAGAAGATTTGATGATACTTTTCCAATGTAGTCTTTAAAATATGATTTTTTTCTTGGTTGTGCACTGCCATCAACACCCCAATATATTTGATTGTCATCAATCAATCTTTGAAATACCTCGGGAGAATAAACCCACGCCTCAGTGTGTTTTACACCTGTTGGCGAAGTTACTGTATAAACTGGTCGCCCATCATTGCGTACTTTTCCCGAAGTTTTGTATGGTCCTCTAGGATCATTATCATTGTTTGAATAATCTTCATCATCATAAAGTTTTTTCACTCTATTAAAATAAAAACCTTCAAGAGCTTTTTCATCACCATCAATGTTTTCCTTGTCGAAACTTTTTAGTGAGAATTGAGTTTTGTCCTTAGCATATGCCAAAATATACTCTGTTTGAATCGATATTAAAGGCTCTGTATAATATAAAGAACTTCTACATTTCCAAATCAAATTTGAAATAAAATTCTTTTCACCAAATATCTCATCACATAAAACCTTCAAATAGCTCTGTTCTCCATCATCTATTGATATATATATTATTCCACGATTAGATAATAATTTTCTAGCCAATTTGAGTCGTTCATTCATCATGTTTAGCCAACCATCTCGAGTATACTTATCCCTGTATACAAATTTAGCAGCTTCAACTTCTTCTTTATAATCATTACCATCTTTTTTAGCAGATTCTGTATTGTATGGGGGATCAATATAAATAATGTCAATTAAACCTTCCCCAGTTAGTGGATCTACATATGTTGCAAGAAGATTCTTTAAAGCATCATAATTTTCTCCAATAATCATTGTATGTTCATTATTAAATGCTTCGTTTGACTTTATGGTTAAAGAACTATTTTCCGAAACTAAAGCAACACAATTATGATTGACTTCTGGTGCTGAATCAAAAACAAATCCAGTTTTTACTCTTTGAGTTACTAATTGGTAAACTGCATCGATATTATTTTCGTTTGCTGATTCTATTATTTGCTTTGCCACTTCTTTTTGCTCATTATTAAATGACTCTTTCGCAATTAGATCAATTCTATCAAGATATTGTTTCTTCTTTTGTTCAAAAATTAAGTTGTTTTCACTCGTTATCATCTGAATCCTCCGTAATTTTATATTGAATAAATAGTTGATTAAGCTTCTTTTTTGCCTTAATCGTCGGATTAAACTTTTTTGTCTCCCATCGATTTACTGACACAAAAGAAACATCTAAAATCTCTGCAAGCTCCTTTTGAGATACAAACATTTTTTCCCTAAGAATCTTTATTTTTTGCGAATATTCCATAGGATATCACCTCATTTAACAATTAACATTATTATAACACTTTTTCACTTTAAATTCTCTAGTTATTATTATATAAGGCTTATAGCATTTTTAAAACAACTGAGCAGTCAGTGGAAATAGTTAAAAATAAAATTGGACTGTCCAGAAAAAGTTACGGTAAATTCGTGACTTTTTTTGTTTGCACTTATATCAAAAAAACTTTCTTCAATATCGTTAAATGCCTTATTTTTAAAGTGTTTTTATAGCACCCCACTTAGCCCGCCAAACGAAATCGCGTTTGAACCCACAGCAATTACATTACATATTTGTAAATGGTGTATGTGGCATAGTATTTCAAACGCAAAGAACAGAGCAAAAGCCAAGTGTAAATTGGAAAACAATGAAACGGAATGCACACGGAACCTTTTGTAAAAGTTAAAAGAAAAACAGTAATTTTTAAGTTACTGTTTTTTCTTTAAAATTTACTATCATTCATTTTATCAAATTCGATATTGTGGAGATATCTCATTTAAACATTGTTTTTTATAATTTTCACATATTTTC
>CAYIYY010000182.1:0-2705 GCA_964367605.1 uncultured Candidatus Izemoplasmatales bacterium
ATTTGTATGCTAACAATAGGATGGAATATATTATGAAGAAAAGTAAGCTTAATAAGCAGCTAATTTTTTTGTTTTCTTCGATAGTTTTAATTTTGATTCTTTCTTTGTTTTTCTTAAATTCTTTCAACAAAAGAAGCATTAAGCACATTGAAGATCTAACAAAAAATCAATTAGAAGAACTATCTACCCAAACAATTAATATTTTTAATGAACGGATTAATACATCGCTTGCTTATATAGAAAGCATAGCAAATTTTTTTTCTCAATATGAGCCTTTGGATTCAGAGGCTTCTTTAACAATGCTTTTAAAACTCAAAGAAGAAAGCATCTTTGATAGATTATTTATAACTGATCTAAATGGCATAGGAACATATAGTAGTGGGCAAACAATTAATATTAGTGATCGCGACTATTATCAAAAAGCGATAAGTGGAGAATCCGGAATATCAGAAGCTTTGAAATCAAAATTAGATGATAGCAATGTCTTTGTGGTCTATGCCCCAATTTATCGAGAAGGTATTATTATTGGAATGATGGGAGCAACCTATTTGCTGTCTAACTTGACTGAAAAAATTGAAACTAATTTTTTTAATGAACAAGGATATACAATCATTTTCCAATACAATGATGGAATACAAATTTTAAATAGTGGTAATGATAATTTGATTATGGATCAAGATGCTTGGGAAACCCTTGGTCATTTAGAGTTTTGTGAAGACAGCAGTCTTACTCAAATACAAGATAATATAGAAAAAGATCAAAGCGGACATGCTTGCTATTTATTAAATAATGAAATGTTTTATGCATACTATTCGCGATTGGGTATCAATGATTGGGTCATCCTTTCCATTCTTCCAAGTAGTATTATTACCCAAAACACACAAGTTATTATTGATTGGGCAATATTATTAATTACTTGCTTAACGTTGGCATTTACTGCTTTGGTAGTCATTGTATTTATTTATGCAAATCAACGAACAAAAGAATATCGCAATATCTATGAACAACTTTCATTTATTACCAATAATTCACCAGGTGGATTGATTAAATATCGTCTAAGTGAAGGCCATGAAATTGTTTATGCCTCTGAGAGATTTTATCGGATGTTGGGGTACACACAAGTAGAAGCTGTTGATAAATTTAAGAACTCTTATGACTTAATTATCGCTGATGAAAAAACACAGCAATTGTTACTAAATCAGACAATGGAAAATCATAAAATATATTATCATCAGTATCGTTTGAATACGAAGGAAAAGGAAAGTATTTGGGTTTCTGACCAAAGCACTATTATTTTGGAAAATGATGAAAAATATTGCTGCTGTTTATTAGTTGATATTACAAAGCAAAAAGAACTTGAAAGAGAACTAGAAATCAGTAAAAACCGATATGAAATTATTATGTTACAAACAGATAAGGTAGTACTTGATTATGAAATAGCAACTGATACCTTAAAGTTTGTCACCAACGCTGATCGAATGTATGGACTGCCTCCTGTAATTGAAAATTTGAGTGCAAGAGTTGTTGGTCTAACTTTCCTTGATGATGAAAATAAAGAAATTATTGGCAATTTTATTCAAGCAATTAGAAAAGGAGCGACCAAACAGTTTTGTATTATCAAGACAAAAAATACTCGTGGGTCATACTCGTGGAAACGAATTCATGGTTCTGTTGTTATAAATGAAGATGGTAGCTTTGATAAGGCTGTTGGTATTATTGAAGATATTACAGTCCAAAGAGAAGCACAGATTAAGATTGAAAAAACACAAGCTCATCTTGAAGGAATGATGTCTTATGCAATGTACTCATATATCATTGATTTAGATACAGAAGGTGTTACTTATAAATTTACTCAAGATGATCCAAACCTTGTCATGGATAAACCGATTAATTGGTATGATGAACTCAATGATGTTATTTTCAACAAAATTAATAAAGAAGATCATCGTCGCTTACTAAACTATTTTAATTTGAAAAAAATCATCTTCGATTATCGTCATGAACAAACAAATAGAACCATTGATTTCAAGATATATCAAGACAATGGACATTTTGTATGGGCACGTGGTCGTATCAACGTTATTGAAAATCTTGAGAAGAAAGAATTATTGTGCTATGCCTATATAACGAATATTGAGAAAGAGAAAAAGAAAGAATTTTATTTGTTGAAGCAATCAGAACAAGATTTCTTAACAAAACTATACAATAGAAGAAGTGCACGAAGAAAAATTGATGAATTCATTGCAAAAGAAACGAAATCAATTCATGGCTTTTATATGCTTGACTTAGATCGTTTTAAGGAAATAAATGATAGCTTTGGCCATAATTTTGGTGATGAAGTCCTAAAGGATTTTGGTTTGATTCTAAAGTCTATGTTCAGCGAAAATGATATTGTATGTCGACTTGGTGGTGACGAGTTCATTGTTTTGCACAAACATGCTTATTCACATAATAAAATAGAGGCGAAACTTAGTAGTATCTGTCAGGCTATTGAAGAAAGATTTGTTTTTGACGGGATCAAGGAACCGATGACGGTGACCATTGGAGCATTGATTGTTCCATATGATGGGCGGACGTTTGATGAGTTATATGTAAAAGCGGATGAGCTTTTATATAAAGGAAAAAGCGAAGGTGGAAACAGACATGTTCTATCTGAAAATAAATAAAAATAATTAAGAATAATCTTGAATAATATTGTATAATGT
>CAYIYY010000183.1:0-2702 GCA_964367605.1 uncultured Candidatus Izemoplasmatales bacterium
GTGGGGAATCAACAATTATCGATTTATTTGATATTTGTCCAATATGTGGATGGGAACACAACCTGACACAGTTAGATGATCCTGATTTTGCAGGAGGTCCCAATATCCTGTCTTTAAATCAAACTAGGGAATGGTTCAGAATAAAACGGCAAATGGATACTGGTTATACATGGAAAGCTAATGCAAAAAAAGATGGGAATCCAACTTTAGATGATTTATGTAGATTACGAGATTTAATCAAAGAGAAATAAACTTTGTTTTCAAGTTGTAAAGTCTAAGAAAGGATGGTGAAAATATGGGAAAACTATTGGGAAGTCTTGGTGCAATTCTGTTGATCGGTGTATTAGTGAGCAGTAATATCGATCTCAATCAATTTTTTGATTTTATGGGATCAATTATTAGATTTTTTGCTGCAAACGTTGTAGGCATTATTCAAATATTCATAACAATCACAGAAGCTATATTATAATGCGCAGAGGAGAAAAACTATGAATTTTCAAACTCCAAAATGACTCACTCCTTAATCATCAAGGAAGAGTCATTTTTTGATATCTATGAAAGTTTATCAATGAAATGGTGTGACAATATTTCAAATTCAAGATGAAAAAAAGTCACAAAATCACTTTTAATTTTATTAGAAAACGGGACAAAAACCGGGTGTTTATTGTTCGAAAACGGGATAATGTTTAAACAAAGAATCAATAAAACTTTGACTGATACAAACAAAATAAGTTTTTCCATAAATGAATAAAGTAGTCAAACTGCATTAACAATTAGTGGTATTCTCACCAAAGCAAATTGACGTTGATGCTTTCAAGATTAATCTTGTTGCACTCAATTTGAATATGGAGTAAAAGGTGTTAAAATTTGACTAGGGTGCTAAATCATATTAGCCTTCTTTAACTCACACACAAAAAAAACGAACTGGCTTTCAATAGTTGGAGAGAGGGTATAAGATGCCCGATCAATAACTAGAAAGCCATTTATTACTATATCATAGGATATAAAAATTGATTTCGACCAATTTAGCGAACGAATATAAAAATATCGACCGTATTTACGAACGAATATAATTATATCGTTGATATTGAGTAATCAGCATGCTATAATATACATGAAGGGACAGATGAACATGGATATAAATTTTAGTGAGTCTAGACAAAGAGAATTAAAAAGAGAATATACCGATTCCATCTTGAAGACTGTTTCAGCTTTTGCTAATTACGATGGTGGTCAAATTGTTGTAGGCGTTGATGAGGCGAACAAAGAGCTGATTAATTTAGTAGATTATGTAAGTCTTAAACTGAAAATTGAAAATAAGATTAACGATTCAATTACACCAAGACCTAGATACGATATAAAAGTCTTAAGTGTTGATGAAAAGAATATAATAGAAATTATTGTTTATCCAGGGATTAATAAACCGTATATGTATAAAGGCGTTGCATATCAAAGAAATGATACATCTACGATTCCGGTTGATCAATCATCCTTGATAGAATTATCCTTAAAAGGCAAAAACATTTCATATGATCAATTAGAGATTGATGAAGACGATTTACAGTTCACTGTTTTAGAAAAGAAATTGAATGATGCTAGACCAGTTTCCAACTTTAACAAAGACATTTTGATAACTTTAGGGTTATTCACAAACAATAAATACAACATTGCAGCTCAATTGATTGCTGATGTAAATAAAAATATGACTTTGGGCATAGATATGGTACGTTTTGGTCAGTCGATTTCTGAATTCATTGACAGAAGAACGATCACCGGAAAATCCATACTATCGCAATATGATAGTGCTATAGAAATGTTTATAAAACATTATCCTGAGATTGAAAAAGTTGAAGGTATTCAAAGGATAAAAAAACAAGCAATACCTTATGAAGCCTATAGGGAAGCAATAGCTAATGCTATCGCACATAGAAATTATTTAATTTCATCAAACATTAAAATTGAAATGTACAACAATAGAATTGAGATTATCTCTCCGGGTGGACTTCCTAATGGTGTAACGAGAGAAAATTATTTGCATGATAATCTATCAATTCCAAGAAATTCAATCATATCTCAGGTATTTTACATTTTAGGAATTATTGAAAAGTTTGGAACGGGTATAAGAAGGATGAATGATGCCTATTTTGGTTATGATAAAAAACCTGCCTTTGTTATAAAAGACACACTCATAAAAGTCATATTACCCAATGTTTTATTTAATGATGTTGACATGAATGAAGAAATAAGAGTGCTGAACTTATTAGATATTAAAGTTGAAATAACTAGACAAGATGTAGAAAGTTTGCTAAAGGTTAATAAAACAAAAGCTGTAGAGTTGCTGAACAAATTAATAACAGATGGTTTAGTAAAATCCGTTGGAACTGGAAAAAATGTAAGCTACATAAAAATTAGATAAATGCAATCGATGACTTAATCGATCGAACACACTAAAAATAGTAGAACATTAGCACTATTACAAATAATCGCATCTAATTTTTTAATGAGGTGCTAAAAATTTAGTAAGATGCTAAATTGTATTAGCACAGGTTACATTAGACATATTAGAATGACAAATATGATACAATTAGTGTCGCATTTTTTATATTCTTTTTTAGTAAAAATCAGATTCACTCATTAAATAATTTTATAAAAAGTGCAAATGAGTGTGATGTGTTTGTTTTGAATATACCAGGGTATGAAAA
>CAYIYY010000184.1:0-2658 GCA_964367605.1 uncultured Candidatus Izemoplasmatales bacterium
TTTTTTTGGGTTTTGTGATATAATCATAAAGAATTAGGAGGAAATCTATGGTTAAATATTTATTAGTCTTATTTGCTTATCTCATTGGCTCAATTCCGTTTTCATATATCCTCGGAAAAATATTTAAAGGCCAAGACATCAGAAAATTGGGAAGTGGAAATCTCGGTGCGACCAATGCTTTTAGAGTCTTTGGAAAACCCATTGGATTTGCGGTCTTAATTCTTGACACTCTAAAGAGTGGATTCTTAGTTTTCATCATGATTAATACGACATGGATGAGTACTTGGGATTTGTTTCCAGCTTTAATTTATGGGTTTATTTCCGTGATTGGACATGTATTCCCCATTTGGTTTAAATTCAAAGGTGGAAAAGGCGTTGCGAGTTCTTTTGGGTTATTACTCATTTATAATCCCTTAGTAGCTTTAGCGATGGTCATTGCTTTTTTAATTACAGAATACATCACGAGATATGTGAGCGTTTCATCAACGGTAGCTTCGATTATGGCTTTCATAACGGTCGTCTGTTTACATTTCTTTGTAGAACCCGATTTAATCTTTGTCATTATTACGGGTCTAGCTGCTTCTTTGATTATCTACAGACACCGTTCAAATTATAAACGTTTGAAAATGGGAACTGAAAACCGAGTTAAACTCTTCGATAAACTTGATCAACTCTTTAAAAAAGAGACAAACACTAAATAATTAATTGGCAAATAAAAAATGAGACTTTCGGGTCTCATTTTATTATTTTGCTTGTTTCATTGAAGCCATAACTTGACGTACTTGCTTCTCAGAAGGGGTTCTTCCCATTTGCGACATCATGGCGCGAACCATTGCTTCGTTAATAGGTGGGTTCTTTTCTAAGTAAGACTTGAAATACTTTCTGGAAAGGAAAAATCCTATAATAGCGCCAACCAGAAGTGTGACGATCGGTAAAACGATTTCTAACCACAGTGGCATGTTAATCACTCCTTTATACTCTTATAATTCTATCAAATCAATAGAAGTTAATCAAGATAAATCATCGTTAACTTGAGAACTAAAGAATACTCTTATGTTAAGAAATAGAAAATAAGAAAATTCAATGCTTTTAAATATCGATTTTATGTTTACAAAATGACAATTGTCATGTAAAATATGTGTGATAGAAGGATTTAATATTAGGAGGAATTACCATGCCAAGAAAAATTCTCGATACTTGTATCGCTTGCGGTACTTGCAAAGCTAATTGCCCAGTAGACTGTATTACTGAAGGCGCAATATATGTGATTGATCCAGATCAATGCATCGATTGCGGCGTATGTGAAGTTAACTGCCCAGTCAACTGCATCATCGTTGAGTAATTTCAAACCAATAAAAAATGCGGAATTCGTTCCCGCATTTTTTTTATTTTTTGAAGTAAGAAGCAACTTTTGATAACGAATTAATTAACACTTCATCTTCGGCGACTTTTAAGTCTTCAAAGATGGCATCAATCATCTTATCATGGTATACTTTATGAATTTTAAGCACTTCTAAGGCATTATCCTCAAGTTTCACGAGCACTTTTCGGCGGTCTTCTGGCAAACGATATCTAGTTACATATCCTTTTTGGAAGAGGGTATTGACAGCGGTTGTTAAAGATCCTACGGTAATTCCCAGTTTTTGGGCAATGAATGACATCGAAGGTTCTTGAACAAACTGAATCGCCTCAAGAACATGAACTTCATTCATGGAAAGTGTCACGCCTGCTTTTTTTAGTTCTTCGCCTTCAATCGCTAAAATACGATTGAAAATGTCAACCAATAGTTCATTGATAAGAATTTTTGCCTCGCTCATAAATCCTCCTATTTAACTTCGATGTATCCAAGCCCCATGGTTCCTGGTCCAGCATGGCAACCAACAACAGGTGTTAGCGGAACTAGTTTAATGTCTTTAATTTCTGGGTTTTCCATCATCCGATCTTTAAGATCAGCAGCTTCATCAAAGTTATTGGTATAAATGATAAATATTTCAACGTTCTTACCTTTGATTTCATCCGTAAACTTCGCAAGCATGGTATCTCTTGCTTTTTGAGTGGTACGGATTTTATCTACAGTAACAACTTTTCCTTCTTTACTAACTTCAAGTAACGGTTTTAATTTGAGCATGGTTCCAAAAAAGCCAGCAGCGTTTGATAAACGACCGTTTTTAACTAAGAAATGGAGCGTTTCAACCGTCACGAAAATGTGATGATGATCACGGATAAATTCAAGTTCAGATAAAATTTCTTGAACGGTTTTTCCTGCATCAGACATTTTTAATGCAGTGAAAGCCATTTTGGCTTCAACGGCAGATAATGTGCGTGAGTCAAAAACATGAACTGGTGTATCTTCCATCATTTTTGCGGCTAATACAGCGTTTTGATAGGTGCCTGATAAATGAGAAGAAATAGTAATACATATGATTTCATCATATCCATCAGCCTTCATCTCTTCATACATTTTAAGAATTGCGCCCGTGCTTGTTTGTGCGGTATGAACATCAATATTAGGACGTTCAACTAATGTTTTATAAAAATCATCAGCGTTAATCTCAATAAAATCTTCATACTCTTTTTCTTCTACTATTAATAACGAACGAAATACTCTAATTCTTTTGTCATGGACTGCATAGTCAATTCCACTGTTACCACATACGG
>CAYIYY010000185.1:0-2657 GCA_964367605.1 uncultured Candidatus Izemoplasmatales bacterium
GGCTTAGTAATCACCTCTTCAACTTTAGGTTGAGAGTTTTGATTATTCTCAGCTCGTTGAATCGTTGATTCCTTAAAGAGTGGATCTTCTAAGTAACCCGTCGCAATTACAGTAACAATGATTTCATCATCTAAATCAGTATTGATGGCACTACCATAAATAACATTAATTTCAGTCGTTGAACTCTTACGGATTTCTTCGATGATTTCATTGACTTCATATAATGAAGCGTTAAAACCTGAAGTAATATTAACAATTGCATCCGTTGCGCCATTAATAGAAGTTTCTAATAAAGGACTGCGAATGGCTGCTCTTGCGGATTCAACAGCACGGTTTTCACCAGAAGCAATACCAATTCCCATTAATGCGGTACCTTTATCTTTCATAACTGTTTTAATATCGGCAAAGTCAACATTGACGACACCAGGTACTGCAATGATTTCAGTGATACCTTGTACACCTTGTCGTAAGATGTTGTCGGCTTCTCGGAAAGCATCCAAATAAGGGGTATCCTTTTCAACAATATAAAGTAACTTATCATTTGGAATGACGATTAAAGTGTCAACGAAGGGTTTGAGTTCTTCAAGACCTTGCATAGCTACCGAAGCTCTTTTTCGACCTTCAAATCCAAATGGTTTTGTCACAATACCAATGGTTAAACAACCCATTTCTCTAGCAATTCTAGCGATAACAGGAGCTGCGCCAGTACCGGTTCCACCACCCATACCTGCGGTGATAAAAACCATATCAGTATCCGCTAAAATTTCACGAATTTCGTCTTCAGATTCTAAAGCAGCTTGACGGCCAACTTCGGGATTCGCACCAGCGCCAAGACCTCTGGTTAACATTTTACCGAGTTGTAAACGAACATCTGCCTTTGATAATCTTAAAACTTGAGCGTCGGTATTGACTGCAACAAATTCTACGCCTTGAACATCATTTTCGATCATGCGATTAATTGCAGATCCACCGCCGCCACCGACTCCGATGACTTTAATAACGGGTTTTTGATTAAATTTCTCGTTGATATCAAACATAAACTACCTCCGTAGCCAATCCTTATAAACTATGTTATCACAAATGCCAGTATTATCAAATAAGGCAATAGAAAATAGTCTTTTTAATATTTCGTTAACTATTATTTATTATACGAGAGAACTTGCGATTTTACAACAGGTGATGTGTAGAATTCGAACAGAACGAGAGAATGGTTACTTGATGGTGATTTCTATTCATCAAATTCAATCCCTTGAAATCTATGATAAAGATAACACAAAACAAACACGATTTCAAGTTGATTATTTGTGTTTACCATAGTAACGTTCAAAAAATTCATTTTTAAAATCGAGTAATCGATCATTTTTGATGGCATCACGGATGTCATGCATTAATTGTTTTAAGAAATAAAGATTATGGTAAGTGATGAGTCTTTGCCCAAGCATTTCTTCTGCTTTAAACAAATGTCTTAAATAACTTTTAGTGTAATTTTTACAGACATGACAATCACAGTTCTTATCGAGTGATTCCATATTTCTTTCGTACTCTTTATTTTTTATAACGACTTTTCCAACGGATGTCATCGCCGTTCCATGTCTCGCAATTCTAGTTGGTAGAACACAGTCAAACATATCGATACCATTGATGACGCCCATGATGATATCATCAGGAGATCCGACACCCATCAAATAACGAGGTTTATCCTCTGGCATAATCGGATTTAAATATTCTAACATTTCATACATTTCAGTTTTTGATTCACCGACTGACAAACCACCGATCGAATATCCAGGAAAATCAATTTTAATTAATTCTTCGATGGAGTGTTTCCGTAAATCTTTGAAGGGACCCCCTTGAACAATACCGAATAAAGCTTGATCATTTGGAAATTGATGAACTGCTTTTCCGCGTGCTGCCCATCTTATGGTTCTTTCAACGGATGATTTCATATAATCATAATCAGCGTAAAAGGGAGGACATTCATCAAAACTCATAATAATGTCGGCACCTAAATTATTTTGAACCCGAATCGAATCTTCAGGACTCATAAATAATTTTTCTCCGCTTAAATGATGACGAAATTCAACGCCTTCTTCTTTAATCTTTCGAATGTGCGATAAACTAAAAACTTGATATCCGCCAGAATCGGTTAATAATTGACCGTTCCAACGCATAAAACCACGGATACCTCCGTGTTCTTTGACGATATCGTCGCCTGGTTGAAGCCATAAGTGATAGGTATTTCCTAAAATAATGCCATCACTAACTTCTTCAATTTCTCTGGGTTCAAGCGTTTTTACCGTTGCTTGAGTACCAACAGGCATAAAAACTGGGGTTTCAAAACTCCCATGTGAAGTGTGGATGACCCCAGTTCTAGCTTTAGTTTGTTGGCAAATATGTTTTAATTCAAATGAAAATGGCATAATTTATAATATAATCCCGTAGACTTCTCCGGAAATACCCGCAGCATTTCCTTCATCCGTATCGATATGCATAGCTGTTTCAAAATCGCCACGAACACGAATAACAACATCATCAAATATTAAAGAACGATCTTTTGTAGGGATTTTAACTTGAACGATTTGTTTATCCATTAAACCAAATCTAACCGCATCTAGAGGCGTCACATGAATATGGCGTTTCGCAATAATAACGCCTTC
>CAYIYY010000186.1:0-2654 GCA_964367605.1 uncultured Candidatus Izemoplasmatales bacterium
TTTCCAATGGAAACCATCAGTTGTGACAATGTTCTTGCGTCTTCAATGGTTTTCATGAAGGCACCGTCACCGATTTTTACGTCTAAACAAATAACGTCTGCACCACTCGCAAGTTTCTTTGACATAATGGAAGACGCAATTAAAGGAATGGAGTTGACCGTTCCTGTTACATCCCTTAAAGCATATAATAATTTATCTGCAGGGACTAGTTCCGCGGTTTGACCCGCAACCGCGATATTGATGTCGTTCACTTGTTTAATGAATTGTTCTTCAGTTAAGGCGATGGAACAACCTTCAATGGACTCTAATTTATCGAGTGTACCACCCGTATGTCCTAATCCTCTACCTGAAAGCTTCGCTAATTTAGCACCAGCTGAAGCCACTAACGGGCCTAAAATAAGGGTTGTCTTATCACCAACACCGCCTGTAGAATGTTTATCGACTTTAACGCCTTCTACTTTGGATAAATCAATGACATCGCCCGAATGAAGCATCGCATTGGTTAAAAACGCCGCTTCTTCATCGGTCATTCCTTGAAAGTATATCGCCATTAAGAGTGCACTAATTTGATAATCAGGGATGATTCCTTTGGTGTAGCCTTGAATAACGAAGTCTACTTCTTCTTTGGTTAAAAAATGATTATCACGCTTTTTTTCGATTATATCGACCATTCTCATTGTAATACCACCTCGTAAACATTATTATATCATTTTTTTATACTTTATAGTATAATTGTTTCCAGGTGATTTTTTATGAATGTAATTTATATGATAAGGCACGGAGAAACCGATGCGAATAAGAATTTTATCGTCCAAGGTAGAATGGACAATCCACTCAACCAAAACGGCATCGAACAAGCAAAGAAAACTGGTGCTTATTTAAAAAGCCATAACGAGCACTTCGATTTAATCGTTGCGAGCCCCTTAAAAAGAGCGTATGATACGGCAAAAATCATTTGTAAGACGTTAAATGAGAAGAAACTTGTTTTGACGCATTCCGGTTTTACTGAAAGAAATTTTGGTGATTTTGACGGTAAAAAGATTGATGCGGAGTACTCCCATAAAGTCCTCAATGATGACATTCCGAATATGGAAAAAAATAAGGATTTAGAATCAAGAATATTTACCGCTTTGAATGAACTTTGTACAAGATACCCTGATAAAAAAATCTTAATCGTCGCCCATTCACATGTAATTAAAGCTGTGTTGGTCAATTTGGTTAAGGAATTTAATTATACTTCATATTTATCGAATTGTTCCATTAATATAATCAAACACAATAACGGCGATTATTCGGTTGAAAATTATAATATTAATCCCTTAGATTAAAGATAAAGGTTGGCTAAATTTAGCCAACCTTTTTAATATACGATTGATTTGAAGATGTCTTGATAAAATAGAGTGATTTGGTTTGTTAATGGATTATTTGAAAACGAATTTTGTTGAATGGGAACATAGGACGTTCCGTTGTAGGGACTAAAATAAGTGTCGGTATTAGCTCTTAAATCTAAAGCTAATAATTCACGCATTAAAAATCCCGTTTGTGTCACATTGGATCCTTGTAAAAACCCATAATTGGTTTTATCAAAGATATAATCGACAGCCCCAACCGTGTAAAGTTGTGTTGATGAAACAGCGACACCATTTTGTTTGAAGACACCGTTAGAACAAGAGACTGAATCATCAGCAATGACATCATAACTTTCAAGCACGTAACACATGTTATTAAGTTGTGCGCCCGTAAGTTGTGAAGTTTTAATAAAATTATCAAACGGATAGATTTCAACAAGTTTTCCCATGGTCAATGTTCCTGAATTCATTGTCACACGGAATCCTCCAGAATTGACAAAACCAAAATCGACATTCGCGTAGTCTCTAATAACGGATGCCCCCCAAGGTGATAAATCGTAACGATCATAGGATTGATTTGTCATCACCAATTCTTCGTTAATAAAAGCAACATACGTTGGATCCGTTGAATAGGTTTGGATAATACTGTTAATGGATTCATCACTTGTTGAAAAATCATTTTCAGATAATGTTTCAGCGTAAGCAGACGAAATCGTTTGAGTATTACGATCATAAACTAAAGTGATTTTTGCTAGTAAAGACGATGAATAGTTACTTGCTTGTGCATACGGAATAGATAATACCGGTGAATACTCATTTGGAATATTTTGATGGGTATGGCCATTGAAAATAGCATCAACACGGTAATCACCGGTTAAATTAGCAATCGATGAATTAGTATATGATTCATACTCGTGAATTGAAGCAATAACAATATCAACGTCTTTTTCAGTTCTTAATTCATAAGCATATTGTCTTACCGTTTCATAAACATTATCAAAGTAATAACCTTCTACTCTTGATGCTGAGATTGAATTAATAACATCCCCAATAACACCAATGATTCCCACTTTTAAGCCATTAATTTCATGAATGGTATAAGGCTGTGTAAACTCTAACATTTCATCGCTGGATGTTGTTAAAATATTCGCAGCTAAGAATGGAAAATCTGCTTCCCCATTTTCTAGCGTCTCATCGTTGTATTTTGCGATTTCATCGATACCCCAGTCAAACTCATGATTTCCGATAACGAAAGCATCAAAACCAATCTCGTTGAAAATATCCACAATTGGACGGCCGTGATAG
>CAYIYY010000187.1:0-2640 GCA_964367605.1 uncultured Candidatus Izemoplasmatales bacterium
CAAACCCTTCATCAGATAAATCGAGAATTAATAAATTCTCTTGATAGATGACTTTAAGCAATGCCGCAAATGTTGGATCAATTCCATAGAGATAATCCGTTAACTCGCTTTCTCCCACGGTAAAACTAAATTCTTCAGAATCAAACGCGCCAAAGGTGAGATTTTCTGCGATGAGTTCATTCAAACTTTTATTTGAAAGTTGTTTCACAATAAAACTAGCTAACTTAAATGCCGAATTGAGCGGTAATTTTAATTTTCCAATTTCAATCTTATTGAGTTTTAAATAATATTGATCGTCTTCTGATAAAACAATATCAAAAATGACCTCAAAACCCGTTTGATAAATTGCCTTATCAGGTGAATTAGCATAATCAATGCCGGCTATCACAATGATTTGATCATCGGTAAGCTCAACCCAAATACCTTTAAAACCTAGTTTACTGGTTAACATCATCATGTATTTATAACTGAGTTCATCGTCATAATCGATGTTTAGATAATTCGGATTATTTTTTGATAATTCCTTTTGAATAGCACGGTTAATAAATGCTTCATCAATGGCCAAATTCACAAAATCTGATTCTGAATCGGTTATCAAATCCGATAATTCTTGATCTAAAGCGGTATAAAAGGCGGTCTCTGAAGCCGTAACATATTGTTCCACAGGAGGTGTGGTTTCCTTTGATAACAAGATTAAAGGAATGACGATAAAAACTGTAAAAAGAATTAACAAAGTAATGATAAGTTTCAATAATCTTTTCATTTAATAGTTCCTTTCAATGTGTCTTCTTAATCATATTTTATCACAGTAACAATGAATGTCTTTGAATGATACGATATTTGTTAATAAATAAAAGGCTAATATTTTAGTGTAGCATGCGCTATCACGACTATTAGCCTTTATATTTATTGTTTAAAGATTATTTTTTTACAGTTTCAGCTAAGGTTGTTGCTAAACCAACGATTCCTTGTAATTCTGAAGGAATGATAATTTTCGTAGCTTGTCCTTGAGCAACTTTTTCCATTGCTTTATAAGCTTCTAATGTTAAGTATGCTTGAGAAGCTTTTGCATCATTAATTAAAGTGATACCTCTTGAAACGGCTTCTTGAACTTTAAGGATAGCTTCAGCTTGTCCTTCAGCTTCACGAATAGCAGCTTCTTTTTTCGCTTCAGCGCGGAGAATAGCGGATAATTTTTCACCTTCTGCTTCTAATACAGCTGCGGCTTTTTTACCTTCCGCAATCAAAATTGATTCACGACGTTCACGTTCTGCACGCATTTGTTTTTCCATCGCTTCACGAATTTCTTTTGGAGGGATAATGTTCTTTAGTTCAACACGATTAATTTTGATACCCCATGGGTCGGTTGCTTCATCAAGAATAGTTCTCATTTTTTCATTGATTAAGTCACGGCTTGTCAAGGTTTGGTCAAGTTCAAGTTCACCGATGATATTACGTAATGTCGTGGCTGTTAAATGTTCAATTAACAATCCTGGGTTTTCAGCACCATAGACATATAATTTAGCATCAGTAATTTGCATAAAGACGACGGTATCAATTTGCATTGTAACGTTATCTTTGGTAATAACAGCTTGAGGAACAAAGTCTAATACTTGTTCTTTTAAAGAGATTTGATCTAAAACTTGTCCGCGAGCGTTATATGTTTTTTTAATTCTATCAACGAAAGGAATTAAAAAGTGAAGACCAGCAATCCAAGTGGTTTCATAACGGCCCCAACGTTCAATAATCGCAACGGTTGCTTGAGGGATGATGCGAATACGTGATCCAAGGAATACGAGGATAACGATCGCTAAAACGATTAATACAACAAGTCCAAACTCATTTATTGCAAGAAAAGCAGGTGTGTACATGGTGAATCCTCCTAATATAATTAATTTTATTTTATTTAATAACCGTAACCGGTTTTTTCAATAGACATTTTTAAGAATATATCTCGTAAGGTGCTTTTGTTTTTGGTAAATGAAACTAAAATTAAATCAATGGCGATTGATAATAAGAATAATACGACGCCCGCATAAATACTGACTGAGAAAACCAATACTGTAAAGAAATACTTGAAGACGATATCGTGGAAGAAAATTGAAATTGGATTAACGGGTCCAGATAATTTCACTTGCATCACTTTTCTACCAAAGGTTTTTGATCCGGTGGCTAAGGTATAAATCGCCATTAAAATCAAGAAACCAATTGCAAAGTAATAAATAGAATTCAGGAAATATCCGGTTAAAGGTTTGTTAAAAGGTTCAATATCCACAACATTTTGCGCGTCAAGCATTGCTTTCTTTGTTGAATACACTTCTTGAGCAGCGGCTTCTAAAGTTTCGTCACCATCTGCAATTTCTAATGCAGCCGTATATTCTGTTGTAATAATTTCTAAGTCTGAATTGTAAGCATCGACGACTTCGTTATAAGCAGTGAATATCTCATCAAAATCAGGAATTTGATTTCTAATGATGGTTCGCCCAAAAAGGAAGAACGTCATGGCAATAAGGGAGAAGACGATGATTAAGTCGATGAGCGACGACATCGCCCTTTTTAAAAATCCTGCATTCATTATAGTTTTTTTACCACAAGTTTTACGCCATCAATAGCTAAAACTTCAACTTTCTCATTAATATT
>CAYIYY010000188.1:0-2598 GCA_964367605.1 uncultured Candidatus Izemoplasmatales bacterium
GTTTATTACCTCCTTAGGTGTCTTTGGAATCGCAACTGCCATGATTTTTATCTTTAAATCGCCGGCTTTTATTCCTGGATTATTCATAGCTTATGCGATTGCGGCTTTTTATCAAGATTTAAAAGTTATTTTAATTAGCGATTTATATTTATTCTTCGCCATTTTGATGATTATGTGGAATTACCCGGAATATTTAACATTTGATAATGCGCGGATTGAAACTGATTTTGGAACTTTCTTTTTCATCATTTTGTTTGTGATATTACTCACGATTTCATCCTTCATCATCATCAAACAAAAACGGTTCTTATATAATCAATTGGCTTTATCGAAAGAAAGTGAATTTCGTAATATCGATTTATTGATTGATGCCGAAAAAGAAGCCACGAAACATAAAATCGATATTACCAAATACTATAAAGCCTTAGAATCATTTACCACGGCTTTTTCTGAAAAATTATCGATTGATAATGTTTTCACAGAAAAATTAAAAATTATGCTTGCCTTAGAAAAAGGGACAGCGATTCCTACTTTACTTGCGAAGTATCCCAGTTATTCAACTTATGACTTTGCACGACTTCAGGACCTACTCATCTCTGGAACGCATAAATTACGTAAAACATTCATTAAAATCTCAAAAATGAAAGATTTGGATATTAAAAAACGTGAGATATTCTCTGAAACGCAACTCAAGAGTTTTAATCAACCCTCCGATACACTCGAGATTAAGATTTTGGCTTTTGCGGTCTTTTATGTTTCGTTAAGATTAGGAAATGACATTCAAAAACCTTTATCTTCTGATGAAGTATTCAATATTCTAGTTTATACCGATTACTATTATTACAATGATTCATCAATTATGAGAATTTATCAAGAAAACTATCAAGTCTTTGATGCGATTGTCAATGATTATATTGGGAGGAATTCATAATGAATAATTTCTTCCGCCGAGTCTTTAATACTGAATTCCTCCCAATGAGTGAAGTCAGAAAAATCAAAGTCATTTTGGTCATGGTATTTTTAACGCTTGTGACCGCAGTCACAATTCCATTATCCATTTTCTTTGATTATGATTTAATCATCAAAATCGCTGTTATCGCGATTTTGGTTGTTGTATTATTTCTCACAATGTTATTAATTAAAGTCAATAAAATTATGGCATCGATTCAAATCTCGATCATTTATACTATTGCATTAGCTTTCTTTTATATGCAAGGAACTTCTAGTTTCTATGCGTATTTATTCTTCTTTATTGGATTAACGGTGATTGTATTTTATCAAGAGTTATTCAGTTATTTAACCTACGGTACTTTCGTCACCGCTTTAGGCATCTATTATGTCATCTATCACCAAACTAATTTAGCTGGATCTAGTAATCTTGTTGGATCCGTTTATATCTACATTGCCATTTTAGCGATCTTTTATCTCATCTTTTTACTTCAAGTTTTATATAACGAAAAACTCTACACCGAACTCAATTATGAATGGGTTAGAATGATTCATATCATCGATAAATATCAAGACGATACCATGAGTTATTTAGATGAAATTCAAAAAACGAATAAAAAAGATCCGCTTTATGAAAACGTTGATTTTCAAAAAGCGGTTCAAGAAGTGAGTGTCTTCATTTACGAACAATTCAAAGAAGTTGGTAAAGAGATATCGAACGTTCTTGATTTGTATATTTATATTCATGAAAAAGGCATTGATCATATCTTACAAAGTGAAGAGTTAAGTGTATCAACGAAAAAGGTTGCTGTCAGACTTCAAAAATATCTCTTAAATAAAAGAACCAATATGATCTCCATCGTCTTTAATTTCTTTACTCGTTTTCGAGATACGGCACCTTACCGTGAAAATAGATATGATTATTCACTCGATCTATTAGCTGAAAAAAGCGATGAACAAATTATCGCAGTGGCGATGTTATATGCTTATTTATCAAACGAAATGACGATTAAAGATCAATGGGGTCAAATTTCAAAATCAATGACACATGATGAAATTCGTGATTGGTTTTTATCTTCAGAAATGTTAGAATTCTTAAGCGATGCACAAATTGCATTCTTTAAAGAAAATGAAGAATTATTTAAAGAATATCTTGGAAAGAAAGTGTAAAGGGTAATTTATGAGTACAGTTATTTCGATAGCCAATCAAAAAGGCGGCGTCGGTAAGACGACCACAGCGATCAATTTGGCCAGTTCGCTCACCTATTTAAATAAAAAAGTTTTGTTAATCGATTTGGATTATCAAGCGAATGCGACGACTTGTATGGGAATTAACCGTGGAAGTTTTAAAAGCAGTATTTTTGATTGTTTAACTGAAGAAGCAAGACTAGAAGACACGATTTTAACGACTGAAAATCCCTTGATTGATGTTCTGCCTGCGAGGACCGTCGTTGAAGGGATTGAAGAAAAAATCATTTCCAATACCAACCGTGATTTTATTCTTCATTCGCAGTTAAAACCGATCAAAGATCAATATGATTATATCTTGATTGATTGTCCCCCTTCTTTAGGGTTCGTGACCATCAACGCCATGATTGCTTCTGATGGGATTATCATTCCGGTTCAATGTGAATTTCTAGCAATGGATGG
>CAYIYY010000189.1:0-2569 GCA_964367605.1 uncultured Candidatus Izemoplasmatales bacterium
ATTATATATTAATACAATTTGTTATAACTTTCAGAATGTATAAAATATTCCTATCAAATGAAATAAAATTGAACATTAAAAATTACACATATCGCTAAATCTAGCCATCAAATAATTGAGATATATTTATTATTTCATTACAACTTTTTATGTGAAAAGTCATTATTTTTAATCAAAAACTGCGATTATATATGTCTGATATAATATAAGTCTGCAGAATACTTATAAAATTCGAACAAATTTACATGACTATTAGGAATGCGATAACATCGCGACTTTCATATTGGTCTATTAACTTATTGATGTTAATCTCTATATTTAGCCATTTTTTATAAATTAATATTAACAAATATTTCTTAATTCAGTACTCTTTTTTGTATCGAGACTTCTAAATAGATGGTTATATCCAAAGTATTCTTATCATCGATAATACAATGAGAAAATGATCAGAAATTTTCGCTTTAAGCTATCTTACTTCTATCCTTTAATCTTAGTATTAAATCAAATAAAAAAAGTAAAGAATTTCAATCATGAAATAATCATTTTTTGCGTGTGTACTTCGAATCGTTATGTTTATAAAAATTCATAATCGATTGTACAATAATTGCATAGCATCTACATTCTTTCTATATCTTTATTATATACCTATTCTTAATTTTAATAATCCCTATTTGGGATAAATATTTCCATTTTTATATTTTATCTTTTTTTTAAGTTCCTTCCATGTTCCTTCTTATACATATTATAGACTCACAATGAATCAACTTGTTTATTATTGAATTGATCATAATTATAGAAAAAAGACAAACCAGTTTGGTTCGTCTTTAATTATTATTTACTCACTTCTTAAAGCTTCAACTGGATCTTTTTTAGCAGCGATTCTTGATGGAATTAATCCTGAGAATAAGGTTAATACAACACTTATTACAATGAGAGTCAACATGGCAACACTTGAAAATTTTGCAATTGCATCCATTTCTTCTACGAGGTTTCCAATGATTTTGTTGATCGGGAAAGTTAAAACCCAAGCAATGAAAACACCCATTGCACCGGCCGTTAAACCAATCAAAATCGTCTCCGCGTTAAATACTCTACTGATATCTTTCTTACGTGCACCTAATGCTCTTAAGATACCAATTTCTTTCGTTCTTTCTAAAACAGATACATAAGTTATTATCCCAATCATGATTGATGAAACTACAAGTGAGATGGCTGAAAAGGCAACTAATACATAAGTTATTGTGTCAATTAATGTACCAACGGTATCGGTAATAGTTTCCGCTAAATCCATATAATAGATTTCAAAACCTTCGTCCATATCATCATTGTATGCATCTAAATATGTTTTAATTTCATTCTTTGTATTAAAATCTACTGGATAAATTCTGATAGAATTCGGTGTTGATAAAGCCCCTAATCTTCTTAATTCAGAGGTCTTCGCAGCTTCAGTCAAAGGCAGTCCTGTCATCACTGATGTGTCACTTGCAACTTGAGCTAAAGCAATTTCTGAAGTCGAAGCATCACTCATAATGAAATTTGTGAGTTCTGGGAGATAACCAATTCCTTCATTCAATATCGTACCATTTGCATCTTGCTTTACTCTAGCAATACCCGAAATTGATAAAGTTATTGAGCTAGATAAGTTATAAACGTTTTCTAGTTCTGTAGTAATATTATAAAGGTTAGTACTATCGGAATAGACATAATAATCATCGTTTGGTACAATCTTAAACTCCATTCCAACGAACTTTGAAAAATCTAAAGTCCCTTCTGATTCAGATATTCCTAGAGCTGTAAGAAATTTGATATCAACAGTATTATAACTATCAACAACCAATAACAACTGGTTCTTATCGGTAGGATAGTCCCCTTCTAACATATCGTAATTGTTAAATATAAATTCGGTGTTATTCGGAAGTTCACTCCAACCAATTTGATTTGTTTGAACTTTTGTAATGACATTATCTTCTACTTCCCTTAAAAGATTCATCGATAAACTGGTTCCATAAGATACATCATTGTAAAGAACTGGATCAAGTTCAGAAACATATTCGATATAATCATCCGTGAGTTTGTTATAGTGTAAAAATGAGTTTTCGCTTGAATCAGTGATAACTAGTTCTTCACCTGTAGGATATTCACCTTCGGTATTTTCATCCATTCCAGGATACCTTCCTGGTCGCATTTGCATATACATGGCTGACTCACTTATTGTTAGTGGGTAATCCGATAAAGTACCGGTCTCTAACGAACTAATCTCTTGATTGAGACCATTTGATAACGATAAGACTAATCCAACACCGATAATCCCAATGGATCCTGCAAAAGCCGTAATTAATGCTCTACCTATTTTTGTCTTTAAGTTGTTAAAAGATAAATTTAAAGCTTGTTTAAAACTCATGGATGTTTTTGTTAATTTATATTCGGTTTTGTAATCACTATCAATGACATAAGGATTTGTGTCGTTCACAATGTTTCCATCACTCATCGTAATAACACGATTAGCATATTGCTCAGCGATATGAATGTTATGAGTAACTAAAATAACCAACTTATCTTTTGCAATTTC
>CAYIYY010000190.1:0-2568 GCA_964367605.1 uncultured Candidatus Izemoplasmatales bacterium
GATTAATATCACAATCCTAAAGGATGTCTCATATGAGACGTCCTTTTTGCTTTATTTTAATAAAATATGTCAATTTTTATCATATATATGCAAATTCCCCATTCAAATCAATTGATATCTCGTATATTTAATATATAATAAAAATTAGACAATGAAATATTTCATTGTACAGAAACGGGGGTTTAGACTTATGCCTGAATCATTAAGCTATGTTATGATTTTCAATTTGTTGTTTTACGGTATTCTTGGTCTTGCCGTCCTCGGCGGTTTTTTACGGGGTTTCAAAAAAACCTTATTCAATTTTATCTTAATGGCAGTTTTTTATCTTGTTTTCTTCTTAACCATTGAAACAGTATCCACAGCGTTATGGAGTATGACTATTCCACAACTTGGAACTGGACTTGGTTTTATTGATTCTTCTTTATCTGGTTATACGTCATTTGAAGAAGCATTTAATCCTTTAATGGTTGCTTTACTTAATATTGATTTATCAGCTGCCGATGCAGCGATGTCTGAATTTATCTTAGGTATGGGCATGTTTGTGGTTAAAATTGCTTACACGATTATTTATTTCACCGTTGGACTTGTGTTATGGAAAATCGTTGGATTTATCCTTCGCTTAATCTTCATTCACAACAAAAAAGGTGAAAATAAAAATCGTTTATTTGGCGCTATTTTTGGCTTTGCGAATGGTGCTTTAGCGGTCGCTGTCATGTTAATCATGATGGGTGGATTCATGAGTGTGGTTGAAAGCATTTCAACTGTTCTTCCTGAAGACTTTGACCCAACAAACCTGAGCTTAGAACCTAATAGACATGAACTTTATGAAGCGTCCTACTCAGTCATCGAATTAGCAGAAGGAGATGAATTCTCTCCGGCTGAGTTAACTGAAATGGTCGAAGCTTATAATGGAAACTTGATTGTTTCTATCGCTAACTCAATTACAATGGAAGACTCCTATGGTCAAGAAACACCGTTTAACTTGGTTTTATTTGATAAAGTGGTTTCATTTACTTATAATGAAGAACAAGTTTCCATTCGACAAGAATTGAAAGTTGTCTCCGTCATTATGGCAAGCGTCTTTGAAGCATTAGATGAAGCGGGTGTCCAAGTAACCGAATTATCAGGTGAAGATATGGGTGTTATCTTAAGTGCAGCCGCTTCGGTTGATTTAACGATGTTACTCGATTCCAAACTCATCTCCAATGCCTTGGTTTATATTTTATCAGGTGATGCTGGCATTGAAATATCTGATATGTTAGTTGTTCCTGATGATATCGTTTGGTTTGACGTTTTAGACGACGAAGGCGAAATCGTGACGAACGGTGAATTAAGAAACATCCTATTAGCCCTTAATGCCATCGTTGATGTGGCAGGGATGATTGACTTTACAAACTTTGACTTAAATATGATTTCTGAATTAACGGACGATGTCATCGACACCATCTTTAATTCTGAAGTTTTAGTCGCAACCGTTTCAAATTTATTGCTGACTCAAGACTTTGGGGATACAGAAGTTGTGATTCCCGATTCAGTATTTGATGCCAATGGGTATTTATTAAAAACCGAATTAAAAGCGATGGCGAATGCGGTAAGGCTTGTTGTCAGTGAAACAATGACGGGCTCTGAATTTGACTTTACAGCTGCACTTTCATTATCACCGACGCAAATCGATACGTTATTTGAAAGTGAAATACTCTCCGCTACGGTTGGTAAATATCTTTACTCAATGAGTGCTGATCCACTCATTATCCCTTCAACAGTGACTGAAGAAGTTGCGACTTTAGAAGGTACAGTGATGCATACCGTTGTCTCTACCGATGAAATGAAGGCTGTTTTCAATGCTTTATCGATCATTGGTTTTGAAGATTTTGATACTATGGCTTTTGACGCGACATTGATTGAAAATTTTGAATCAACTGAAACGCCTGGCTCTTTAGACGACGATAAATTAGACACCTTATTTGAGAGTGGTATCCTTCACGCAACGTTTTCCAAAATGTTACTGGATTTAACCAGTGGCGTTGACGCTGTTGTATCTATTCCTTATTTTGATAGTGAAAATAACGAAGTTAGAGAAACAGAAGGCACAATTGAATATATTTCAACCGATGAATTAAAAGCAACACTCAAAGCGATATATTCCCTTGGATTTAATGATTTCGATAGTTTAGGTACTTTAGATCCAAGCTTATTGTTTGATAACATTGATGTCATTTTAGGATCTGCGACATTACATGCGACCATCTCTGAAACTTTATTTGATTTAGGTAGTGGTGTATTAGAAATCCCAACCCTTGATTTTGATAATGTATCGACGGTTGTTACTGTCGGTTCTGGACCAACTTTAACCACATATTTAATTAAAGATGAAATTACCGGTATTATTGACGGATTAAACGTCTTAGGAATTAATGATATCGAAGGTTTTGGCGGATCAATTTCATTAGCGAATATCGCGACTGAAACCGACCAAGATAAACTTTTATCATCTGCATCACTTCATTATACCGTTTCTAAAACCTTGCTTGACTTAGGTGACAGTGTTTTAATCGTTCCTGTCTATAC
>CAYIYY010000191.1:0-2529 GCA_964367605.1 uncultured Candidatus Izemoplasmatales bacterium
TCCAAGACTATTATACCATTTAAATCACTAAAAAGGCATAAAAAAATCCGCAATACGGATTCTTATACTATATCAAATTGTCTGGATTAATTTCCTGTTTTTTTTGTCTCATGATGACATATTTATTCATCGGGAATTGAATCAAAAAGGATAAAGTCATATTCAAATTCTTCAATATAAAATCAGCCCAGTTATCACCAGTATACGTTGATAACCCTTCTCTTAACAACTGAGGAATCCAAAGTTGTAAGAAAAATACAGTTAGTACCATGAGTCCATACATAATGCCACTATATAACAAATTGTTATTTGCTGAAAATGTGACTTTTCGTTGTATGAAAAAATTGAAAGTTTGTGATAATACAAAGGAAATTGCAAACGCAAGGAATGCACATAATCCACCGGCTAAAACATCATAATTGAACACCCAAAAATGAAAAGGAGTAGTCTTCAGGGGTGTCAGTATGACATAGTTTAACAAAGAGAAAGATCCTAAATCAACAAGCGTTGTTAGAAGACTCAAGAGTGTAAACATGATGAACTGCCATAAAGTTTTCTTGTTTTGTTTGAGTTGATTCGATTTGTCTATAATTTTACTCATATGCAATTCACCAATATTCTATTATATTCGTATAATATGACTACGAAAAATTGTATGCGATTAGGTCTCAAAAGTCAATGAACTCTCAAAAGAAAACGTCATACCGATGGTTATGACGTTATAAATATTATTTTTTAATATCGGATAAGGCTAAATCTCCTTCTTGAATCCAACCTTTCTTTCTAAAAATCAAGTCGATTCCAAAGACTAATACTAGGGGTAATATGAAATGCATTAATCCGATGATTAATAACACGTTAAGCGATGAACCCATCGCTTCAATTGTCGCAAATTGACCAACGAGTCCAGCAGTTCCCATTCCAGAGCCTGAATAGTTGGTTTCCATTTGAAATAACACGGTTGAAACAGGTCCTAATATCGCACTTACAATAATCGTTGGTAACCAAATAATCGGTTTTTTTAAGATGTTTTTAAACTGAAGCATTGAAGTCCCGATGCCAATCGACAAAACTGTTCCAATCGAATTATCCTTCCGAGACATAATAGCAAAGCCAATCATTTGAACAGCTCCACCAATCACTGCTGCACCGCCTGCAATCCCTCCAAGTTGAATGGCAATCGCAATGGCAGCTGAAGAGACCGGAGCTGTTAATAATATGCCCATAACAACGGCAATAATAATGCCCATCAAAAACGGTTGAACGGTGGTCGCAGCTTGAATCATGACACCAATGGATTGCATGAATGCAGCGACAGGAGGACCGACAAGCCAAGCAATACCATAAGCAAATAACGTGCCGAATAAAGGAATAATGATGATATCAACTGGTGTCGATTTACGGAAAACCAATCTTAAAAATTCGATGGTTAAAACCGTTGTTAAATAAGCGACCATCGGATCGGGTGCGACAACCTTTGTTGCAATACCACCTGCAACAGCACCCACAATCAGTTTTAATCCAGATAGATTGAGACTATAGGCAACGCCAAGTCCAATCCCTATCCCCATTAAAGAACTTAAAATTGTCGCTAAATCGCCTAAAAAAGCAAATCCAGTTAATAGACCAATGCGGCGTATAATAACCCCAATAATTAAAGTTGAAAATAGCCCATAAGCCATTCCATTGAGTGTTTTAATAAAATAATCCAGTAATCTTTTATTCCATTTGACTCGTTCCATGTGATCCCTCATTTTTCAAAGTTTGACAAATACTATTTTCTCACAATTCCTTTTGATAAGCAAAACATTTGAATGAAGAAAAAGGTCGGTTTCCCTTAGTTTCAGGAATCCGACCATTCATTCTCGCTTTATTTTGCGTTTCTAAAAATTTCTAATCCTTTAGTAGTTAAAGGATGTTCAATCATTTGTGCAAAGACTTTAAAAGGTACTGTTGCGATGTCAGAACCAGCTAAAGCTGCTTGTTCAACATGTTTTGGATGTCTAATTGAAGCAGCGATGATTTCGGTTTCGATACCATAATTATCATAAGCAATCCTGATATCTTCTAATAAATTATAGCCTGCTTCTGGATCATTCAATGAATCATCGAGTCTACCCATAAAAGGGGATACGAAAGTAGCGCCAGCACTCGCTGCCATCATTGCTTGAGCAACTGAGAAACACAAGGTAACATTTGTTTTAATTTGATGTGACGATAAAATGCTCGTCGCTTTAATGCCTTCTAAAGTCATAGGAATTTTAATGACGATATTGGGATGCATTTCAGCGTAGGTAAAAGCTTCCTTGACCATGTCTTCAGCTTTACCTTCTTGTACTTCGGCGCTAATGGGGCCATCAACGAGCGTCGTAATCTCTTTGATAACATCAACGAGTTTTCTTCCCTCTTTTGCAATCAAAGATGGGTTCGTTGTCACTCCAACAATAATTCCCCATTGACTTGCGATTTTTATTTCTTCTAAATTAGCTGTATCAATAAAAAATTTCATAATGTCCTCCCCAATATATC
>CAYIYY010000192.1:0-2522 GCA_964367605.1 uncultured Candidatus Izemoplasmatales bacterium
TAGAACAAAAAGTCGTTCCATTACTCATTGGCGAAGAAGCCGATTCTTTTAGACGCCTCGCTGAAAAATACGATTCCATGACAATTGATGGCAAACTTCTTCATACCGCTATTCGCTATGGATTAACGCAAGCTTTTTTATCGACGATGGCCAATTTAAAGAAAAGAACAATGGCTGAAATCATCAGAGAAGAGTATCATATTACCGATAAAACTTATCAACCAGTTCCAATTTTTACCCAATCTGGGGATGAAAGATACACGAACGTCGATAAAATGATTATGAAAGGCGCCGATGTTTTACCGCACGCTTTAATTAATCACGTCGAAACAAAATTAGGTAAAAACGGCGAATTATTAAAAGAATACGTCGCTTGGATGCGCGACCGGATTTTAAGTAAACGCGTTATGGATAACTATTTACCGGTCTTTCATATTGATGTTTACGGGACCATTGGCATCGCTTTTAATAACGATTTCGATAAAATGACAACTTACTTATTAGAACTTGAAAAGACCGCTAAACCTTTTAGAATTAGAATTGAAGGTCCGGTTGATACAGGCGACCGGCAAGGCACGTTAGATGCTTTAAAAATTTTAACAAAAGCCATGGATGATCATCATAGTCTTCTAGAAATTGTCGCCGACGAATGGTGCAATACCTTACAAGACATTAAAGATTTCGCCGATGCGAAAGCTGGACATATGTTACAAATCAAAACGCCAGATTTAGGCGGTGTCAATAATGTCGCTGAAGCCATTCTTTATTGTAATGAAAAGAAAATTGGCTCTTATTGTGGTGGAACTTGTAATGAAACCAATTTATCAAGTGAAACAACGACGAATATTGCGATTGCTTGTAAAGCTGATCAATGTTTAGCAAAACCCGGTATGTCTGTCGATGATGGATTTATGATTGTTAAAAATGCGATGAACCGCGTTATCGCATTAGCGAATTCACGCAAGTAAGGAATGATATTATGAAAATTGGAATTGCCGGAAGTCTAGAATCGAATGACTGCTTGGTAACCATTAAAGAAAGTGATGCTTTTTCCATCAAAGTTCAATCGATTGTCGATGTTTTTTACCATGACCAAATCGTTGACTTAATCAAAACGGTCTTAGAAGATGTCAATATCATCAATGTCGATGTCACTGTTATTGATAAAGGTGCTTTGAATTATACGATTAAAGCGCGTTTATTAACCGCGTTACACCGGATGGAGGCAAGCCATGCATAGAAGTTATCTATTTATCCCGGGGAATCATCCGGCCATGTTACAAAACGCTGATATTTTTGGCGCTGATGCGGTCATTTTTGATTTAGAAGATGCGGTCAGTATTACCGAAAAAGATTCAGCGAGACAATTAATGAAAGCTTATTTTGAAACCATCAAAAAACCTCAATTTTCCATCTATGTCCGAATCAATGCGTTAACTTCTTCTTTAGGCGCGATTGATTTAAACATGGTGATGAATGAAATCGTTGAAGGGATTGTGTTACCTAAAGCAACCGTCAATGATATCAAAATGTTATCGAAGTTATTAGATACATTTGAAAATGCGAGAAGAATTAAGAAAAAAACTGTCATTATTCCAATCATTGAAACTGCTAAAGCTGTTTTTGAAATTGGCCAAATTGCGCAATTACCACGCGTAAGTGCATTATTATTAGGGGCAGAAGATTTAACAGGGGATATGGAAATTGAGAGAACGAAACAAGGCGTTGAAATTGAATACCCAAGAGCAAAGATTGCCTTTGCTTGTAAGGCGTTTGAAATTGAAGCGATTGATACACCCTTTACGGATGTGACGGATGATGAAGGATTAGAAATAGATGCATTAAAAGCTAAAAGCTTAGGGATGAAAGCTAAATGTGCCATTCATCCCAATCAAATAGAAATCATCAACCGAACTTTTACGCCTTCACAAACGGCGATTGATGAAGCGTTAAGAATCGTCAAAGCTGATGAAGAAGCACAAAAAGTTCATCGCGGTGTCTTTAGTTTAAACGGAAAAATGGTTGATAAGCCCGTTGTCGATCGTGCTAAGAAATTACTCATTAAAGCCAAACACTTCGGAATGCTGGGGGAAGAAAATGAAAAATAACCTAGGCCGTGAAATTTTTGATCAAGTGAAAGCTTTCGCTTCTAGCGATGCTTTTGAACAAGAAAAAAGAAGATTGATAAATACTAAAACCACTGAGGGATCTGTGGTTTTTTTAAAGAATATTGAAGATATTTTTAAACTTGTCGGTTTAAAAAATGGCATGACGATTTCGTTTCATCATCATTTAAGAAATGGTGATAAAGTGATTAATTTCATTTGTGCTGCCTTAAAAAAACAAGGATTAAAAGATATCACAATCGCTGCTTCATCCTTATTCCCTAATCATGCGCCTTTGGTTGATTTAATCAAAGATCAAACCATCACGGGAATTGTGACCAATTATATCAATGGTCCGATTGCGAATGCCATTGGCGAGGGGTACCTCAAAAAACCATTGATCATGGATACGCACGG
>CAYIYY010000193.1:0-2495 GCA_964367605.1 uncultured Candidatus Izemoplasmatales bacterium
GAATATAAAATAATTGATGGAAATGTATCAAAAGAACAATCTAATCCAAAAAGATATTCATATGTTTTGGGTTTAAATAGCAAATTACACACCCCTAAAAAATTCTTAATAGACAAAGGTCATGTTTCAGATATTGATGACCTCAAGAGTAGATTTTCTCTTGCTGTTGTAAACCAGGAGTTTTATGCTCAATTAGCAGAGTTGTATACCAAATTAATTGGAGGAAATGTTTCAAAAGGAAGCAATTTAATCCAGTATCAAGGTATGTTAAGAATTAATGGAAAGTATAGTCAAAATGTCGAACACCAAGAGTTTGCAATAAAACTTATAGGGAGATTAGTATTCTGCTGGTTTCTAAAAGAGAAACGAAGCAGCACTGGAGTGAGTCTAATACCAGAAGTATTATTGTCGAGTTCTTTTATTAGAACTGAAAACTACTATAATCAAATTCTTGAGCCATTATTTTTTGAATTATTAAATACCAAGATAAACAGAAGAAAAGGTAAATATAAAGATAGTAAATATAGTATAATTCCATACTTGAATGGTGGATTGTTTAAACCTCAAAACAATGATCATTATGATATGAAAAATTATGGAAAGAATGAGAATCTGCTACCAATTTTTATTCCTAACCAATGGTTTATAGAATTTTATGAACTTTTGGAACAATACAATTTTACCGTTGACGAAAATACTAATAATGACATAGAGTTATCAATAGATCCAGAAATGTTAGGTAGAATCTTCGAAAATCTTTTAGCTGAAATCAATCCAGAAACAGGAGAATCGGCTAGAAAAGCAACAGGAAGTTTCTATACTCCGAGAGAAATCGTTGAGAATATGGTTAACAATAGTTTAGTTAATTACTTAGCAGAAAAGACAGCTATTGGTATAAACAGGCTATCGGAATTTTTATACGAAGTTGGTACTTCGGAGAACATATCACATCATTTTACAGAAAAAGAAAAAAATCAGATAATTAATAGTTTGTCAAAAGTTAAAGTTTTAGATCCTGCATGTGGCTCAGGGGCATTCCCTATTGGAATTTTGCAAAAAATGGTTGCAATTTTACAGTTCATAGATCCGGATAATACTAAGTGGATTGAAACCCAGCTAGAGAATGCAAATGATGAACTTAGAAAATATATATTAGAAAGCTTTAATAAGAATAATATAAATTACATAAGAAAACTAGCTTTGATTAAAGACAGTATTTTTGGAATTGATATACAACCGATAGCTACAGAAATTGCTAAATTAAGATGTTTCCTTACTTTGATCGTCGAAGAAGTTGTTGATGACAATGAAGTCAACAGAGGGATAAAGCCATTACCAAACCTTGACTTTAAGTTTGTAACAGCTAACTCTTTAATTAAATTAAATGATGATTATGGTTTTGGTGAAAGAGAACTAATAGAAAAACTGGGATCATTGCGAGCTCAATATTTTACAGCATCTTATGAAGAACGTTTAGAACTGCAGTCACAGTTTTCTAGTATACAGGTCGATATGAGTATTTTTATTTCTGATTTTTGGCAAAGCGCAGGTGGTAATCCTACTTTGGAAAAACTTAGAAGATGGAAACCTTTTGAGTATGAATCTACAAACTGGTTTGATTCCGAATGGATGTTCGGCATCTCAAAGTTTGATATTATTATTACAAATCCACCTTACCTCGATTCAGAACATATGACAAAGCAAATGCCTGCAATGAGAGAAGAACTATCAAAGATTTACTCTACCGCTAGTGGAAACTGGGATCTATTCATTTTATTTATTGAGCTATCAAGTAAATTACTAAACAAGACCGGAACAATGGTTTACATCGTACCCAATAAACTCTTATCTCAAAAATATGCTGATAAATGCAGAGAAATGCTTTTTAGAGATAACTATATTACAGAGATCAGAGATTATTCACGAGTTAAAGTATTTAAGGATGCTGACGTTTATCCAATTGTAATGACAGTATCAAAAAAGAAAATATTTGATACAATTGATGCATATATAATGAATGATGTTGATCAATCCTCAATAAAAATCACTATGAGTAGAAAAAATGTCAATAAAGATAATTTAGACATTTTATTTATTGAAGACGAGATTTCTTTAAGTATACTATTGAAAATGGATTCATTTCAGAGACTTCAACACTATGGAGCTGACATTAGAGATGCAAGTACCGTTAGTGACGCTTACAGTTTGAAAGAGTATATTTTCGATTCCAAAGATAGCACTAATTCTTCATTTAAATTGATTAATTCTGGTACGATTGATCCATATGTATCATTATGGGGAGTCAAGAAAACACAATACATTAAGGATTCATACTTAAGTCCGAGAATCACTCATAATGATTTAAAAAACATAAAAAACAAGTATGAAGATGCAACCAGTGAAAAAATTATTATTGCTAATATGACGAATAGAATAGAAGCATATTATGATAATGGAGAGTATGTTGCATTAAAATCTACAATATTAATTAAAGA
>CAYIYY010000194.1:0-2443 GCA_964367605.1 uncultured Candidatus Izemoplasmatales bacterium
TTTAATGTACATTGCAGTTGCTTCACCTTCTTGCGTTGCTGAAGTCGCAATGATAATCTCTTTGACTTGTTCGTTTTGAATTCTTGTCCATAAGGGCTGTAAATTCAAATCTTCAAGGCCAATGCCATTCATCGGTGATAAAGCTCCATTTAGAACGTGATATAAACCATGGTATCTACTTGATTTTTCTATAGAGAAAACATCCTTAGCTGATTCAACAACAAGGATTTGTGATTGATTACGATGTTGATTTGAACAAATCGAACATGGTTCAATATCGGTCAAATGACCACAAATTGAACAGGCATGGATTTGTGTTTTGACATTGAGTAAAGCGGAACTAAATGAAGTCGCTGAATCAAGATCAATTTTATTCACTGTAAACAATGCATAGCGTTCAGCTGTTTTTCTGCCAACACCTGGATACTTCATGAATTCGAGAATGAGGTTCTCGAGTGCTTTCGGATAATCCATTAGAACATCCCCGGCATCCGCATGCCTTGGGTTAGAGAGCCCATTGTTTCTTCTACTTCTTTATCTACTTTTTTAAATGCATCATTCAGTGCTACTACAATCATGTCTTGTAATATATCAAAATCAGATAAATCGATTTCATCTTTCTTGATGTCAATTGAAATAACTTCTTTAGTTCCTTTAACCGCGACCTTAACAATTGATCCGCCGGCTTGCCCGTAAAAGGTTGCGTTGTTAATTTCCTCTTGTGCTTTTTTCATGTCTTCTTGCATCTTTTGTAACTTTTTTATCATTTGTGGATTAATCATATTAACACCTCTGTTTACTGTTTTTTAACACGTACTAAGTCACCAAAAATATTGAGTGCGTCGGTAACAATTTTACTTTCGGTTTTGGTCATTGAATCTTCTGATTCTTGTGAAACGTCACGTAAATCAGCACTCACTATTGGTGACAATTTTATGTCTCTTTTTCCTTGTCTCCATAAATATGCAAATTCATCCGATATTGCTTGGAAGACGTCGGTTGGTAAAGCCATGTATTCGATTTCTCGGTCAAATGCGTTTTTGATAACGGACTTCATAATCAATTTGACCGATGGTTTCATTAATCTATTACAGGTGGCCGGATTATCAAAAACAACAATCACTTTATCAAATGAACTAGCTTTTAATTCACCTGATTGAAATAGTGATGCATACTGTTCGTTGATTCCGGTTGGATTAGAACGAACCAATTGATACCAATGGTTAATCAAATAGTTTTTATCGTCTCTATTACCGTTATTCAACACCTCTTCAACAAACTCAATGTTATAAGTATTGGATAAAGAAGTTGTTTTAATCGGCGTTGTAGGTTTAGAGTTTTCAGTATTCTTAGAATTGGAGGAAACGTCTAAATCAGATGATTTTTCACCTTTTACAGATTCATCAACAATGGTAGGATTGTTCGCTTCTTCAAAAAGTGTTGGTTTTGGTTCAAACAAAACCTCAGACTCAGTTTCATCTTCAAGATTGTCTAATATATTAGGTTCTTCTTGTACTGGTTTTTTAGGTTCTAGCACAACCGCTTTTTCAACGGGAACTTTAACTTCTATCGGTTTTTCGACAACTTTCTCGATGATCTTTTCAACGACGGGAGTTTGTTCCATCTTCTGAATTCGAGATTCTAAATCATTAAAATTCTTCCAAATTTTAGCATCGCTCTCTGGTTCTTCATCGGTCATTTTAATTAATGCTAATTCTAGATATAGTCTTGGGTTGTTACTCCATTTAATATCATTAGCTGCTTTATTTAATATATCCAAATAGAAGAAAATTCTACGGTTACTAATCGTTTTTGCGAGTGTTGAAAAGTTTTCGTTTTGATATAATTTGGGTGTTGATTCATTGAATCCAACATTCTTATAAACTAAGATATCTCGGAAAAACTGAATTAAGTTTTGACAGATTTTTTGAGCTTCTTTTCCAGCAACCATTAACCCATCCATCAGCGAGATTGCTTCTGATGCGTTCATTTTTAAAATAGCTTCTACAATATCCATTTGAGACTTTAAAGATAGTGCGCCGCAGATTTGGTTGACATCATCCACTTTAATAAAATTAGGGCTATAGGAATAAGCTTGATCTAGTAATCCTAAAGCATCTCTTAATCCACCTTCAGCGTACAAAGCAATTTGATCAACAGCCTCATCTTCAATTTGAATATGTTCAGCTTCAATAATTTCATGGAGTTTTTCTGTAATTTCCGCAGGTGTAATTGCTTTAAAATCAAAACGTTGACAACGTGAATGAATGGTCAAAGGAATCTTTTGTGGTTCTGTCGTGCATAAAATAAAGATGACATGTGCGGGTGGTTCTTCTAATGTTTTTAGCAATGCATTAAAAGCACCTGTCGATAACATGTGGACTTCATCGATGATATAGACTTTGTATTTAACATAGCCTGGAAGATAACGAACCTTATCACG
>CAYIYY010000195.1:0-2427 GCA_964367605.1 uncultured Candidatus Izemoplasmatales bacterium
CATGTCTTCATCAGAAGCTTCAGGGCGACCATACTTTAAGTTATCTCTAATTGTACCTTTAAATAACCATGTATCTTGAAGAACCATACCAAATAATTCATGCACTTGATTTCTGGTTAAATCAGTTGTTTTTAAACCATCAATTCGTATAGACCCACTGTTTAATTCATAGAAACGCATGAGTAGATTAACGAGTGTTGTTTTTCCAGCACCCGTTGGCCCAACGATTGCGATTTTTTGTCCTGCCTTAATTTGTGCATTGAAATCATGAATAATTTCTACACCCTCAACATAACCAAATTTGACATGATCAAATGTTATATTGCCTTTAACAGCTTGTAAATATGTTTTATTTTCTTCAATGTCCATTTCTTTTTCATTGAGAAATTCAAAGACTCGCTCAGATGCTGCAAGTGCAGTTTGTGTCATCGTTAAGCTTTGAGCGATATTTCCAAGAGGTTGTGAGAATGTTCTGACATACATCAGCATAGACTGGATGTCACCAATCATTAAACTACCTGCAACAGCTAATATACCGCCAACTACTGAGATAGCAACATATGATAAGTTACTAACAAACGTCGTTAAAGGCATCATTAATCCTGAGATAAACTGTGACTTCCATGAAGATTCATATAGATCTTTATTATGAATATCAAAGATATTCAGCATTTCTTTTTCAGCACGATATACCTTAATGATTTGTTGATTGGTATAATTTTCTTCAATATGACCATTTAATTGTCCTAATGTTTCTTGTTGTCTTCTAAAGAATGAACGTGCTTTTTTCATAATGATTCCCATTAAGACCATGGTCAATGGGAGGGTCACAACTGCAACCAAAGTCAACCATAAAGAAATTGTAATCATCATGATTAAAACACCAATCATCAGAGTCAATGATGAGAAAAGTGAAGCTACAGACGAGTTCATTGCTTGACCAATTGTATCAATATCATTTGTCATACGAGATAATGTGTCGCCATGAGGATGTTGATCAAAATATTTTAATGGCAATCTTTCCATTTTATTGAAAAGATCACTTCTGAGCTTCTTCGTAATCTTCTGAGTCATTCTAGTTATTAAAACGCCTTGAGTCACATTAAAAATCAAACTCGCTACATATAACCCTATGAGGATATATACGATTTGATAAATGACTTCAAAATTAATGCTTAAAACAAATGTTCCTGATAGTGGATTATATGATATTCCTTTTTGAATTTCTGTCGTAATGTTTCCTAATAATTTGGGACCTGCAATTGCAAGACCAGCACCTAACATTGCAAATATGATCATGAGCGAAAATTGAACACGAAAAGGTTTAATATAGGTTAACAATTGACGTAAAGCTTTTTTCATGGATTTAGGTTTTTCACCACCCATACGGCTCATAGGACCATGCATCGGACGAACAACAGGTTTTGAACTTTCCTTTTGTTGATTAGACATGAGCGAGATCCTCCTTTGATAATTGTGCAAACGCAATATCTTGATATGCTTTGCATGATAAAAGCAACTCTTGATGAGTTCCTTTACCTACAATCATTCCTTCATCTAAAACAATAATTTGTTCAGCATCAAGGATTGTACCAATACGTTGTCCAATAATCACTGTTAGAGATTGTCTTGTTTGTGGCTTTAATGCTTTTCTTAGCATACGATCTGTTTTATAGTCAAGTGCACTAAACGAATCATCAAAGATATAAATTTTAGGATCTTTAATAAGTGCTCGTGCGATTGAGAGACGCTGTTTCTGTCCACCCGATACATTTGCTCCGCCCTGATCAATATCACGATTTAACCCATTTTCTGACTCTTTAGCAATGCTTTCAATCTGAGCAACTTCTAAAGCCTTCATCATTTGATTTTCATCAGCATCAGGATTCGATAGTAAAAGATTCGTCTTAATTGTTCCTCTAAATAAGGTTCCCTTTTGAGGAACATATCCCATAAAATGATATAAATCATCAAGTCTATAATCTTTGATGGGAATATTATTAATTAAAATGATTCCTTCTGTAACATCATAAAAACGTAACAACAACGAAACAATCGTTGATTTACCAGATCCTGTAGAACCAATAAACGCAATCGTTTCTCCTTGTTTAGCCTTAAAACTGACATTTTTTAATACATCATCATCTGCATTTGGATATCTAAAACAAACATTTTTAAATTCAACTATAATGTTTTTAGGAATACTAAATTGTTCTTTTTCTCCTTCATGGATAGCATACGATGTTTCGAGCACTTCATTGATACGTTTAGCAGACACCCATGCTCTTGGTAAAAAGATGAAAAGCATAATCAAAATCATGAAGGCAATCAAAATAGTCATCGCATACGATGTAAATTGTATTTGTAGAGATAACCCTTCAATCGGATTTGATCCTAGAAGACCATCACCAATTAAAATAGCTCCAA
>CAYIYY010000196.1:0-2410 GCA_964367605.1 uncultured Candidatus Izemoplasmatales bacterium
TCTAATTCTTTTGTCATGGACTGCATAGTCAATTCCACTGTTACCACATACGGCAATACCAATTTTACTCATCATTAATCTCCTCAATTGTTTTAACTTCAAATGTTTTGAACATCAAACAATAATATATCATAGGATACCTTCAATTACAAGTAAAATATCTCATTTCAGTCTAGATTGACCGCAAAGTAATTTTATAGCGTGATATAAGGATTAGAATCGACGTTGGAAGCAATAACCGTTACTTCAGGAAAAACGGCTTCAAGGTCCAATTTAACGGCGTCTTTAAAGACTTTTTCTGCGTAATGGCCAACATCAATCACGTTAAGACCCATTTGAATGCAGTCTAAAGCGGTATGATACGTGACGTCACCTGTCAGGTAGACATCACAGTTTTGTCTTTTCGCTTGGCCGACGTGATTAGAGCCACTGCCACCAGAAATACCAACAATTTTTACTAATTTATCTAATGATCCGATAAATCGAACATGATCAATATTTAACGTATTTTTTATTTTTTGAATGAATTCAGGCATCTTCATTGGTTCGATCTCACCGAACCGCCCGATGCCATCGATTGTATCGAGCAATTGTGGGTTTTGAATTTCTAACAATTTCGATAAAACATCATTCATTCCGCCATCAGCTAAATCATAATTCGTATGCATCGAATACAAGGTGATATCATGTTTGATCATTTTATTGATCATCCATCCCCGTGGCGATTCAATTGAAAGTGACGTTAAGGGTTTAAAGATTAAGGGATGATGGCTAATGAGTAAATCGACTTTTTTCTCGATTGCTTCATTAACAACTTCCTTAGTAACGTCTAAAGTCACTAAAATCGTTTTTACTTTGCGGTTGAGTGACCCTACTTGAAGTCCGACATTATCCCAATCATAGGCTAATTCTTTCGGATATTTGTATTCTAAATATTTAATGACTTCAATTGAGTTCATTAAAAACACCTCGCATTTCATTAATTTTAGTGATAATTTCTTGTTTTGAAGGTTCAGAAGCGTGTTCTAAACTCTTCGTTAGCTTTGTAATTTCATGATGAACAAACGCTAATAATTCTTTGGTTTGTCTTTGAATATTTAAAGGACCATAAACCGCTTCTAAAGGAGTTAAGTGCATTTCACCTTTGATTGCCCTAATGATTTGATAATAATGATTGTGGTCTTTAATAAAGGCCTCATCATCAATTTTAAAATGATTGTTTTCAAGGAAATATCTCACTTGTTTTGCCTCTGAATTAGGGCCTAAAACAAGGATTTTAATATTGTCAAGACATCCATTTTCAAGAATTTGAACCATGACCTCTCCGCCCATGCCTAATATCGAAATGGCGTCGACGGCCGCTGGCAAATTGACAATACCGTCTTGATGTTTCGCCTCAATTAAGTGAGATAAATTCTCAAGTTCAATATTGGTTTTCGCCTTTAAATAGGGTTCGATTTTATTGTCTGAAGCAATGGCTTTGGAAACGATGTTTGATTTGACCGCTTCTATTGGCAAATATCCATGATCACAGCCAATATCTGCTAAATAAGTCGCTTGATTAAGAAATGACAAAGCGACTTGAAGTCGCTTGCTTAAAGGAGCCATTATTTACCGTTAGTGAAATCCTTCAGTTTCTTACTTCTAGAAGGATGACGTAATTTACGTAAGGCTTTCGCTTCAATTTGTCTAATTCTTTCACGGGTAACCCCAAATTCTTTACCCACTTCTTCTAACGTGCGAGTACGTCCATCTAACAATCCAAAACGCATTCTTAAAACTTTTTCTTCACGGTCAGTTAATGTTTCTAGTACAGCGTCAAGTTCACGTTTTAACATCTCTTTTGAGGTATATTCATAGGGGGTTAAAGTATCTGGATCAGGAATAAAATCGCCTAGTGAAGAATCTTCTTCCTCACCGACCGGACTTTCTAAAGAAATCGGTTCTTGAGCGACTTTTTGAATGATTTGGACTTTTTCTACTGAAATCTTCATCTCGGCTGCGACTTCTTCAGGGTAAGGTTCTCTTTTAAGTTTTTGCGTTAACGTTCTTTGAGTTCTAACCAGTTTATTGATGGTTTCAACCATATGGACCGGAATACGAATCGTTCTTGCTTGATCCGCAATCGCTCTCGTAATGGCTTGACGAATCCACCAAGTTGCATACGTTGAAAATTTGAATCCTTTTGTATAATCAAATTTATAGACTGCTTTCATTAAACCCATGTTGCCTTCTTGAATTAAGTCTAAGAATTGCATGCCTCTACCAACGTAACGTTTGGCAATCGACACAACTAAGCGCAAGTTCGCTTCAACGAGTTTCTTTTCAGAGAATTGTCCTCTTTTATAAAGTTCTTCTACTTCAACACGTTCTTCATCGCCAACTTCTTCACCATCGACCGCTTTTTGAT
>CAYIYY010000197.1:0-2408 GCA_964367605.1 uncultured Candidatus Izemoplasmatales bacterium
ATATTATACTACTTTTTTACATTTTATACAACGCGATATTAATGATTGAGGTATTATACAAAAGATTTCTAGAATTCAAGTGAAATTGATATCGTTCCTATGTTATAATATTTTCAATTGATAAGGGGGATGCTATATGCTTTTATTACTAGGACCAAGTGCATCGGGAAAAACTGAATCGGCGAAAATTATGATTAATCGATATCCGATTTCAAGAATGGTCACCTACACAACCAGACCAAAACGCATCAATGAAATTGATGGGTTTGATTATAATTTTGTCAGTGAAGAACAATTTTTATTGTTAAAAGATCAAAATTATTTTGTTGAAACTGCTCAATACAATCAATATCTATATGGAACCCCCAAAAATCAAATGGGACATGATAAATTTATCATCTTAGAACCCCAAGGCTTGCGTTCTTTCTTAAAAATCAAAGATTGTCCTATCGTCGCTATCTTCTTAAAAACCGATGAAGAAACTAGAATCAAACGGATGAAGTTAAGAAGAGATAAACCCGAAGACATCAAAAAAAGAATTGAGTCTGATCGCATTCAATTTGATCTATCGGTAATTGACGGCCTTGACTTGATTATTGATACAACCAATGTATCTTTATCAGATTTAGCTGATGTCATATATAAAAGTTATATGGACATTATGCGTAAGAAATCCTTACCCTATGAACAGCTTACTTTGTTCGAATCGTTTCATGAATAATGAAATTAAGCGTCCCGAAAGCATATAGGTAGATATTTTAAATTATATTTGGTAAAATGATATCGAAATTTAATTCTATTAGGAGGAAACATTTTATGACAATTAAAATCACAAGCGAAAATTTTCAAAAAGAAGTAATGGAATCACCCATTCCCGTTATCTTAGATTTCTGGGCTGAATGGTGCCGTCCATGCCAAATGTTAGGACCAATCATCGAAGACATCAGCAATGAATTAGCAGGAAAAGTCAAAGTTGGCAAAGTCAATGTTGACGAAGAAGGATTACTTGCTAATCAATACCGCATTTCTTCAATTCCAACCGTTATGGCATTTAAAGAAGGAAAACCAACTGCTCAAGTTATTGGCTTATTACGTAAAGAAGATCTTCTTAAACGTTTAGGACTCTAGGATGTATGATGTTTTAGTTGTAGGTGGCGGCCCTGCTGGGATATCAGCAGCGGTCTATTTACAACGTTTTAAATTAAAAGTCATCGTCATTGCCAAAGACTATGGAGCACTGGGGCAAACAACCCATATCGAGAATTATTATGGTTTTGAGGCTCCTATTACTGGAAAACAGTTGGTAGAGTCAGGGTTTGCACAAGCAAGAAGATTAGGTGTTCAAGTCAATGTTGGCGAAGAAGTTCTTGCGATTAATGGTTCTGAACCTTTTATCGTAAAGACAAACATCAAAGAATATCAAGCAAAAGTTGTTTTATTAGCAACAGGAATGAGTCGTCCAAGTTTAAGGGTCAAAGGATTTACAACCCTTCAAGGTAAGGGTGTTTCTTTTTGCGGAATCTGTGATGGATTCCTCTATCGAAACAAGAAAATCGGCTTGGTCGGATCTGGCGATTTCATGCTTGAAGAACTTGATGTTTTAAAAAACTTTAGCAAAAATATAACGATTTTCACGCATGGTGAGCCTCTGAAAGTTGATGTAAAGGAATTCAAAGTCATCACTGAACCCATCATTGAACTATTAGGTCCAGAAACCTTAACGGGTTTAAAAACATCAAATCATCAATTTGAACTTGATGCATTATTTATCGCTGCTGGAACCCCTTCTGCGTCTGATTTCGCAGTCAGGATGGGCGCCTTCGTTAATCCAAAAAATGAAATTGAAGTTAGTCCAACCTTTTCAACAAACATCCCAGGTTTATACGCTGCGGGTGATTGTACGGGTGGATTGCTTCAAATCTCTAAAGCGGTTCGCGATGGTGCGGAAGCAGCTCTTGCCATTAATAAATATTTAAAAACGAAGACGTCTTGATTATTCAAACGTCTTTTCTTTTTTTAGGTCTTGTTAAAAAGACCTTTTTTTTATGTTATAATATTCACACGTATGATTTTTTAAAAAGAGGTGCCTATGATGGATGATATTGAAGTATATCGAAAGCAAATAGATGAGATTGATCAAGAAATGAGAAAACTCTTCATCCAAAGGATGGAAACAGTGGCTAAGGTCGCTCATTGGAAATCAGTTCATAATTATCCAATCTTTGATTCTACTCGCGAAGCATCCATGATAAAAAGAAATATCGAGTCAATTGAAAGCCCTGAATTTAGAAAATATTATGAAGAATTTTTAATGTCAATTCTTAAAGTTTCAAAAGAATATCAAGTCTTTTTACTATCAAGAGGTGTGTTATGAAATATATTGATTTAAGAAGTGATACCGTCACACT
>CAYIYY010000198.1:0-2403 GCA_964367605.1 uncultured Candidatus Izemoplasmatales bacterium
ATACCAAAGAGGTACATCATGCATACAAGAAGAGTTATTAAAATCAGTTTCATTATCACGATTATGTTATTAATGTTATCATGCAACAAAACAACGTTTTCAACAACAACTACAACTGAACTTACAGGGTATCAGTTACCCGACTTAACCGATAAATCCAAAACAGAAATTATAACCTTTTTCTCTGATTTGGGTGCCACTTATAGTTTTATATATCAAACCAGTTCCTTAACTCCTGATAATTTTGTTGCATATGATGGTGATTTGAATATTGGTGATCATGTTCTAGTAGACACAGAAATTATTATCGTTTTAGCTACTGACAAACTTGTTTTACCTAATCTTTTAGGCAAAGACTTGATGGCAGTAAATACAGCGTTAAGAGCTTTAGGGATTACTTTTACCGCTGATATAGTATTTAGTAATGATGTTGCTGATCGAACCTTTTCTCATTATGGTAATGATTATCAGCAAGGTGATTTGATTGATAAAAATACATCCGTGACAATTTTTATTGCCTATAATGCTTTTTCACTTCCAGATTTTTCTTCACATTTAAAATCTGAAATAGAAGATGTGTTTAGGGAAAATAGCATCGACTTTGAATTTTCTTATTTTACTGATGATAATTTTGCAGAGGATTCATTTAAAGGATATGGTGAAGGTTTTGAGATTGGTGATTTAGTTGGTGATGACGAAAATATAATAATTCAGGTTGTTTTATATAAAAATACATTTACTAGTGATTCAACTAGCTTATTAATTTCTAAATATATCAATAGCAGCAATAATGGTAATGATCAAGCAATAGAGTTATATAACCCCACAGATTACCCCATTTCCTTAAAAGACTATCATCTTGCTTTGTTTGAAAATAATCCGTATGAAGTAACTACATTAGTTCAATTTCCAGATGAAATTATTGAGCCGCAAGAAACTTTCTTAATTGCTAATCGTCAATCTACTCAAGCTAATTTATTAAGAAAAGCAGACTTAATGACTAATGAACTTGCATTTGATTCTTTTTTTACAATACAACTTAGATTTAAAAATAACACTTATATAGACCAAATTTCACAAATGACTGAAGAGATTTATGTAAGGGATGCAAACATCAAAAAAGGAAACCGTTTGTTTACTTTGAGTGAATGGGATGCCTATATTCCAAGTTTTTACGCAGTCCTTGACTCCCATCCATATACTCGACCTGAAAAAATAACATTTGTTTTTATCAATCGCGAATTTTCTAACCTTTTAGGTGGGATGGATTTGGTGACATTAACCCATGTCAACGATGGAGATACCGCGAATTTTACCCCAGGTTTTACTGATGGTAACCGAGTAAGATACCTTGGAGTAGATACTCCAGAAACTAGCCCGTCAGTTGTTCCTGTACCCGAGCCTTGGGGTTTAGAGGCAAAAGCGTATAATGAAACAATTCTAAATTATGCCAAAAATAATGGAAAAAACATATATGTTCAAAGTGATCCTGATTTAGGTTTTTCTGAAGGCTATGGTCGTTTCCTTGGATTAATTTGGGTTGATTTGGGCGATGATATTTTGTTAATTGATATTCTAGACAGCCAAGGGAATCTTAAATATACCGAGGAATTAACAGGGGTAATACTAATCAATTATCATTTAGTGAAAAATGGCTTTTCATTAAATTATTATGGATCAAAGTCTAGTTTAACATTTAACAATAGATACTTATATCGTTGGTTTCAAGACGCAGAGGATTTTGCTAAAGAAATGGGATTAGGCTTACACGAATGAGATTATTTGGCCGTTTTTTATATGCATTATTGGCTGTAGGATTTTTTTTGTTGACATTTACATATGCAATTGACCTTACAGCCAATAAGTTTTATAAAGAAGTTTTTGGTGCTTCGTTAATTGATGAGGACTCACAACTTCCTGAATTTTATTATTTTTATACTTCTATACCTGATTTTCATAAAGCTGATCCTATCATATCAATTGATACTGAAGGTTATATTATTAGAGGATATGAAGTGGCAAAAGCAAAGATAAATAATAACAACGAGCTTGAAATTTTCGAAGCAGTATATTTAATTGTATATAGCGACACTCAGGATTTATCAAGACTATCCACGTTGCAAATTATCGATTCTGACAATATCGATAACACTGAATCTATATGGCTGGCACGTTTCAAAATGTTAAATATTTTAAATGGGGTCAATGATAACAATAATGTTTACCTTGATAAAGAATTATTTTTAAGTAATAATTTTGATAAAATTTGCCTTGTTGACAAAGATGAAGTAGTGTTAACTGAAAACGAGTTTGCTATTTCAGAATCAGAGTTTACAATTAAAGATTCATTAATAGATTTTTATAATGAATACAATAGAATTCCTAACGAAGATGATATAAATA
>CAYIYY010000199.1:0-2381 GCA_964367605.1 uncultured Candidatus Izemoplasmatales bacterium
AGTTAATATATCTTTGGAGGTAATCAACATGAAATGGGATTTAACGTATTTATTTAAGACTCAAGAAGATTTTGATCAAGCCTTACAAACAACGATGGGTATTATTGACAAACTAGCAACCTATAAAGGTCAACTCCATCTTGAAGAAAAATTCGTTGAGTATTATTTGTTACAAAAGAAATTAACTGAAGTTGGATTAAGAGCCTATCAATATGCTTCTTTAAAAAGTGATTTAAATAAAAAAGATGCTAATAACGCAAAACAATTACAAATGGTTCAAATTGGCTTTGCAAAATTATCAGAAGCTTGTTCATTTGAAGAACCTGAACTGATTTCAATTGGTAAAGAAACCATTATGAAATACGCTCACAATCATAAAGAACTTCATGAATTTGAATTTGGATTCGAAAAATTATTCCGTCGTCAAGAACATATTCTTGATGATAATGCAGAAGCATTATTAGCTAATTTCAATCGTTTAGCAACGTCAGGAAGAGAATTATATAGTTCTTTATCGGTTGCTGATATGGAAAACTCTGATGTAATGCTTGATAATGGAGAAATCGTAACTATTACGAATTCGAATTATCGTGCTTACATTTCAAAAAGCAAAAGTCCGAAAGAAAGAGAAGAAATTTTTAGAGCTGTCTTCTCTTATTACGATATTCATAAAAATACCTATGCTAACATCTATAAAACTGTATTAGAAGCTGATTTTGCTTGGATGAAAGCTCGCAAATATCAAACGTCGGTAGAAAGTTATCTATTTAACAATGCTATTCCGGTTGATGTGTATTATTCCTTAACCCAAGTTGCGAAAGAAACGACTGCTCCGGTTAAAAAATATATTCAGTTGCGCAAAAAGGCTTTAGGACTTGAAACTTATCATACATATGATCGTTTCTTAGAACTTGTACAAACCGATAAAGAATACGAATATGAAGAAGCAAGAACTTTATTCTTTAACTCGATTAAAGATTTCCCAAAAGATTTCCAAGACAAAGCTCATGAAGTCTTAAAAGATGGATTTGTCGATGTCTTTGAAGCCGAAGGAAAACGGACTGGCGCTTATTCTTCTTCGATGCCTGATTTACATCCTTACATTTTATTGAATTATTCAAAAACGTTGGGGGATGTATTCACCGTAGCACATGAAGCAGGTCATTCCATGCATTCAATGTATGCGGCTGAAGGACAACCATCTGCTTTACAAGATTATACTATCTTCGTTGCAGAAGTTGCTTCAACATTTAACGAACATAATTTGCTAGACTATATCATCAAAAATAGTAATGCATCCAAAAATGATAAAATTGCATTATTACAACGTGCAATCGACGATATAATGTCAACGTTCTACCGTCAAACATTATTCGCATTATATGAACTTGAAGCTCACAAATTAATGGAAAACAACCAACCGATTACCGCAGATGTCTTAAGCGACATCATGATTAATCTTTACAAGGAATTCTATGATTTAGATATTACGACTGAAGAAGTCAAACAATTTGTTTGGGCCTATATTCCTCATTTATTCTATACACCTTTCTATGTCTATCAATACGCAACAAGTTTCGCGGCTTCCCTTAAAATCTACGAAGATGTTAAAAACAATGTAGCGGGTGCTTTTGAAAGATATATTGGATTGTTAAAATCAGGTGGAAGCAAATTCCCAGTTGAACAATTGAAAGAAGCTGGCGTTGATTTAACGAAGAAAGATGCCTTCATCGCCGTATCAAATCGTTTGTCTGAACTCGTTAATCAATTAGCTATTGAACTTGGCGAATAAGCGTGATATAATACATTCAATCAAAAAACAATGATTCGGAAGAGTAGATTTAGCAGCGTATTCAGTGAATTTGGGACAGTGAGAACCAAATGACGACCTATGTTGAATGGACCGAAGAGTGATGCTAATCCCATCCGCTTTCCAGCGTTAAAGGATTAAGTGCTGGAATTATCCAGAACTAAGGTGGTACCACGGTTATTATTAGTCGTCCTTATTTGAGGACGACTTTTTTATTTTCAAGGAGGATTTATCATGAAAAGAATATTATCAGGCATTAAACCGACCGGTGAATTGACATTAGGTAATTATATTGGGGCAATCAAACGTTTTGTCGAATTGCAACAAAGCATGCCAGAGGATGAATTTTATTTATTCATCGCTGATTTGCATGCCATTACAGTTCCTCAAGATACAGCCGAACTAAGGAGAAGGACAAGGGATATTGCTGCGATGTATATTGCTGCGGGTCTTGATCCTGAAAGAACGGTTTTATTTATCCAATCTGAAGTCAAAGAACATGCGGAACTTGGTTATCTTTTACAATGTTATACCCATATGGGAGAACTAGAAAGAATGACTCAATACAAAG
>CAYIYY010000200.1:0-2376 GCA_964367605.1 uncultured Candidatus Izemoplasmatales bacterium
AAATGATTAAGGCAAAATCTTCACTGCTGATGCCAATGACTTTTAACGGACGCATGAGTTTTTCAATCCCTTGGGTTAAATCGGTGGGTTTGGTCGTTAATGTTAAGACCGTTGATAAGGTGATGATTATGAGTAAGCGAATGACAACGAAGAAACTCATTTCAACGCCTTTTTCGTAAACTAAAAACTGCCAGGTCGTAAAGACGGTCCCATACGTTACATATTTCATAATGAGATAAAGTCCGCCGATATAGAGAACAAATAGAATCATTTTGAATTTCTTAAATTTTGCGAGCAAGCGCCAAATAATTGTCCATAACACCATCGATGTTATTGATACAAAACCAATGGTCATTGTTTCATCGACCCAAAGAGCCCCTTCTTTGTTAAAAAAGATTTGGAAGACGAAGGTAAAAATAAGTAAGACAAAAATCGGTTTTAAACCTCTAAAAATTCGAATAATCGAAATTTTACCAGCGATTAAAATCAGAATGGCTAAACCCATCGCAATCGATAATTGAACAATGGACTTCAGTAAGAATACCGCCACCATTAAAACAATGACAGAGATAATTTTGGTTCTGGGATCGAGTTTATACAAAAATCCTGATCCCGGGATATATTGACCAATAATAATATTTTTCATGAGTTCAACCCCCGCTTAATCGCTTCAGTTGCGTCATGGACTGTCTTTTGATAGATATCAATGGACAAATTAAAACGTTCATTGATTCCTTTTAACACTCGAATCGTTTGCGGATAATCTAGATGGAATTTGGATAAATCCTTTAATCTAAATAAGACATTGGGTGACCCATCAAATACTAAATTACCTTTATCAAGGACTAAGACTCTTTTCGCATACTCATACACTAAATCCATATCATGGGTAATGACAATGATACTTTTACCTGTCTCTTCTTGAATTGATTTAAATAAATCCATCAATTGTCTTTTCCCTTTGGGGTCTAATCCGGAAGTCGGTTCATCTAAAACTAAGACCTCTGGGTCTAATGCTAAAATACCAGCGATAGAAACCCGTTTCTTTTCGCCGCCTGATAAATTAAACGGATTACGGTTTAAATAATTGTCATTTAACCCCACCATTTGTAAGGCTTTTTTAGCGAGCGCTTTTGCTTCATCTTCTGTCTTATGAAAATTCAAAGGACCAAACATGATATCTTTTTCAACAGTTTCCTCAAAGAGTTGATATTCTGGAAATTGAAAAACAAGTCCCACTTTTTGACGAATATCATTATATTTAATGTGACGATCTCTTTTTGCAGTCACTTTTTTTCCAAAAATTTCCAAAGTCCCAGATGTTGGAAATACTAAAGCATTCATATGTTGTGCGAGTGTTGACTTCCCACTGCCAGTTTGTCCCACGAGTGTAATAAATTCGTTTTTGGATTCAATCGAAAGTGAAATATCTTTAATCGCTTCATAATAGCCTTTTTGCATGCCGGTATAGGAAAAATTTACTTGCTTGAACTGAATGCCCATAAGTATTCCTCCAGTTCTTGATTTTCATGACCTGCTTGTTTTAAATCATAATAGATTTGAATGGCCGTTGGTAATTCTAAATAAGCCTCTTTAAACCACTCTGGATGCTTTAATAAAGTTGGTATATCGCCCTGTTGGTAGATTTCACCGGATTTAAGAATCACAAGTCTATCTGCGTAAAGCGCTTCTTCGATATCATGGGTAATCATGATAATGGTTAATCCTTCTTGGTGTAATTCTTTGATGTATTCCATCAACTCAGCTCGCGATCCTGGGTCTAACATCGAGGTCGCTTCATCAAAAATAATGATGTCCGTTTGCATCGCTAAAATACCCGCAATCGCAATCCGTTGTTTTTGACCACCAGAGAGCTGTGAAGGTTCTTTATCTAAGAAAGCTTGCATACCGACTTTCGTCGCATAAAAATCAATATTTTTTAACATTTCATCACGTGAAACTTGAAGGTTCTCCATGCCAAAGGCAATGTCATCTCTCACCGTAACTCCAACAAATTGATTGTCCGGGTTTTGAAAGACAATACCGATTTTCTTTCTGATATCATAAACATTTTCAGGAAGTAAGTCAGCGCCATCAACAGAAATTCGACCTTCCTTGGGTTGAAGTAATCCTACGATTAATTTCGCTAAAGTGGATTTTCCACTCCCATTATGACCTAAAATAGCGATCCATTCGCCTTTGTTAATTGATAAATTTATATCTTTCAAAATCATTCGTTTCGATGAATATTGAAAGTAAAGATGTTCAATATCGAGATATCCCATGTTCGTCACCTCACGCATAAAAATTATATCAAATTATGGTATAAATTGCCACTAAAAACAAAAAACCGCACCCGAAGGCGCGGTTATGTAA
>CAYIYY010000201.1:0-2373 GCA_964367605.1 uncultured Candidatus Izemoplasmatales bacterium
TGTACCTATATGATGTCATCTCTCTCCACTGATTTATTTCCATACCAGTCCAAAAACAAAACAAAGGTACCAAGATGCAAAATAACAAAACCACTTATTAAATTCCAATTAATTCAAACTAACGATAGCGATTTTGTCGCCTATTTTAAGTTGTTTGGGTTTAATCATGATTATCCTCCAAATCTACTTTGATTTGTTTCGTAATCGATTTGAAAAAATCGTGACTCCAAAGGTCTAAGCTAGATTGATTTTTAATAAATGGACTAACATCTGATTTGGCAATATCATAATCAATCTGATCGAATCGTTTTTCCAATATGTTAACTAATAAATCTCTGGTCAAATTGATGTTATTGTCTATTGTTTTAGTTTGTTTGAGTCTAGCGTCTAAGTGTTTTAAATTCACTTTTGTCTCTAAACTTAAATAATAGACATAATCATATAAATCTCTGCCCTTTATGCGGTTTTTCCAACTTCTAGCAATAACAGCATGGATTTTACCAGCAAATAGCGATGGGGCATCATAAACACGAACTTGGTATGGGAATGGGAGTAAACGAAACTTAATTTCTGTATTTGCATATAGCGGTGGATTTACATCGACTTCAAATTTAATGATAATCTTTTCGTTATGGATAATAAATTTAGAATCCGATGAACTTTGATAAATAGTGATGAGTGTTTCTTTTGTATGACCTTTAATGAAGGCTGAATCAATATTTGAGTTTATTGTCTTATCCTTTTTGGACACTTCAAAATTTAGTCCAAGCGAGCTTACGACATCACTTATCGGTTTAAAATATTTACGCATATCAAAATCATCATCTGCTACAAGCAGGGTGAAGTCCAAATCCTCACTAAATCGATCCATCCCGTAAAAAATTCTTAAAGCTGTTCCACCATAAAAAGCAGCGTGATTAAAAAAGTCAGTTTTTGAAAGGCCTGCCAAAACGACTTCTTGTAAAACTTCTTTGATTGCACTCTTCTTATCTTCTATGGTCTTCGGATTATACTTATTAATCATTTGCTGAATAATTGTCATTTGATATACTCACTTTCAATGTATTTTCTTAAGTACTTCATACTATTCGATATGTATTTATCAGATAAAAACAGTATTTCCTCAAGGTTTAGTTGTTCAAACATGTCTTTAATTATTCTTAAATCCTCAAAAAGTACCTTTTTTATCTCTTTGATACTTGTCACAGGTTTTCTTATATATAGTAAGTCACATAGTGCTTTTTCAGGACTCGCAATAAAGTATGCGTAACCATCTTCTTCATAAGCTTTTACAGAAAAAGGAAACGCAGCGTTTGGCACATCTCTATAGGTATAAAGTCCGAAATGATTTTGATAGGACTTGCTTTTTCTTTTACCGAATGACGCATTCGTATAAAGAACAACTCTTTCAGGGATGAGATTATGAAATGAAAGTGCATATTCAAAAGATAAATAGGATGGTCCATAAATATATGAAGCAAGTAAAAAGCCATCAACAAAGTTGTTGGTTTCATAAATACCCCTTACAAGTGGAAATAAGAGACCTTTATCGATATCTCTTTTGATTTTGCCATTAATATCAGTGTAATCTTTGTATTTTTCTTTTAAGTTTAGTGTTGTAACAATCATATTATTTCCTCCACTTAATTTTATTATATACTATTACTTGGAGAATATCAATATATTTATTATGCTTGATAGTGTATTATCCAAAGCGACAGACAAGTATTTTCAAAAGTAAACCAATCATTATGGAAACATAAACGAACCTGATGGCTTAACTAAGATGTTTACCTAGTTATAGTAATATAATTTTTTAGAAGATTGATGTTTACACACACGAGAAATTATATACCTAGAGCATATATTTATGTTTCCACAACAGATTTTTTTTGTTTCCACATTGCCCAAATAGTAAAAAAGAAGCATTTATCCCAATTTTAGGAGGATAGATGCTTCTAATACTATTATATGAATGGCTTTGTTAAGTGGTTTTTAGAGAAAGCAATGCGATAGACTCAACGTGCGTGGAGTTTCTGGCATTGCTTGAAATTATGCCAAATAATGTGTGTGAGAAACATATTTATAGCCCTTATATGTTTACACATACTATGCCATTTTTTCGTTGGAAACATATTATGAAATAAACCCCTCAAATTATTGAGTCAAATCCCCTCGCCATTGCTATCTTGTCATAGCCGAGTATGTGTCAGTGTTGAGGTTTTCACAACCAACTTAATTTTTCCAATCGCATCAATGTCCGTGTTTTGTACCTATATGATGTCATCTCTCTCCACTGATTTATTTCCATACCAGTCCAAAATATGGAGAACTGTCCGTTCTCTCATTTCATCTGAATATTTACTATTATTA